>JANWXR010000135.1 GCA_025057205.1 Anaerolineales bacterium
CTCCACGTCCTCCGGCTCGATCTGGTCGAGGCCGATTTGCAGCACGCCGTCCACGGTGCCGCCGCGCGCGCGCGAGGTCTGCGGGTCGAGCGTGATGACGTGCACGCGCCCGTCGCCGAACAACTGGCGCAGCCCCTTGTACTCGCGCCCGTGTTCGTCGCGCACCGCCCAGCCGTAATCGTTGTGCATATCGAAGATCAGGTTGACGGCGACGTTGGCTCGGACAATGCCGGCCAGGATGGTGCGGGTGATGAAGCTCTTGCCCGTGCCGCTCTTGCCGAACACGCCGGACGAGCGCTCGACGAAGCGTTTGAGGTCGAGATTGACCTTGATGTTCTCCATATCGAGCGGCTCACCGATGTGCCAATGCGTCTCGTCCTCGCCGCCGAAGATGCGGGCCACGTCCTCGGGCGTGGCTTCGTACACGGGCGAGAAGTGCGCGGGCACGGTCTTGACCGGCTTGGGCGCATCGGCCCCGTCCTCCAGCACCAGCATCGGCGCGACCTCCAGCCGGCCGAACGCCAGCTCGGTGGCGTAGACGTAGCGAGCGAAGTCGTCGTCCGCGTCCGGCGGCGCGTTGAGCAGGTCGGGGTTGGTGTGGCCCAGGGCGATGTCGGTGACGATGGAGAAGAAGCGGCGGCGCGAGGCGCCCTCCACCACCACGTACTTGCCCACCGCCAGCTCTTCGATGACGGCGCCGGGCGGCACGCCGCGCTCCACATCGCCGGCCTCCAGCTTGACCGTCAGCCCCTCCGAGAGCGAGCCGCCGACGACCACGCCCAAGCGCCGGCGGAACAACGCCCGACCCAACTCATCCAGATTGCCTCGATAGCTCATAGCTGTTGCTTCACCACAGAGAACAGGGAGAGCACAGAGCTTTCCTCAAGTCAGCGCCCTCAGCGTTTCAGCGATCCAGCAACTCACCACAGAGAACACCGAGAGCACAGAGCCTTCCTCAATTCAGCGTCCTCAGCGCCCTCAGCGTTTCAGCGATCCGACGGCTCACCACAGAGAACGCCAAGCGCGCAGAGCCTTCCTCAAATCAACGTCCTCAGCGCCCTCAGTGTTTCAGCGATTGGGTTGGATGCGACTCAGAACTCGCTCCAAACGGGGTAGGTCGCGACTGAGCAGCTTCGCCAGCTCGCGTCCCGCCTTACGCAGATAGCGCTCGCGCTCGGCCGGTGGGCGCACTGCGGCGGCGCGTTGCACGGCCACGGCCAGCAGCTCCTCCGCCGGGGCCTCGGCGGATTCGGCGATCAGGCGCAGGTAGTCGCTGCGCTCGGTGAAGGCGCGCACCTCGTCGTCGGTGCAGGTGCGGATGGTGTCCAGCGTGAGCGGCGGTTGCGGCGGCAGTCCATGGATGAAGCCCGCGCCGTTCTTGTAGCCGACGGCGAGGACGCTGACCTCGATCGGCACGTTGCGGTTGTTGCGCTGGTCGAGGATGACTTCCTCCGGCAGGTCGGCGGTGGCCATCGGGCGCACAAAGCCATCGTCGGAGATTGCCAGGTCATAAACCAGGCCGATGACTTCGGTCTGGCCACGCTGCGCGGGCGCTTTGACGAAATCGCCGAAGCACGGCGCATCGGCCTCCGGTATCTTGCAGCCAAAGACGTAGCCGGTGGTGGAGCTTCTCAGCAGTCTTCCGAGGGTGAGTTCCGTCATAAACGTTTTGCTCCGGTTGTCTGGACGGGGAAATCATTGGGGCGTTGAGGCAATTTCACGGATACCATCGCTTGCCGGTCGCCGTCCAGGCCTTGCCCTGCGCCTTCTGAGAAACGGACGGGGTCAGGCCGCGCCGCACCAGCGCGCCGGTCACCATCTGCTCGAACTCGCGCCGCTCGGCCACAGTGACTACGGCCAGCTCATGCGCGCGCATCAGCACGTAGGGGAAGCCGTCGGTGATGCGGCACTGCTCCACGATGGCGGCGTGCACCAGATTCAGCTTGGCGATGTCCCGTGCCACCCACTCCGGCACCTCGATGCGCAACAGCGAGTCCTTGCCGAGCCGCCCGGCGTTGAGATAGAAGAAGTGGATGGAGTGGCCGGCTTTCTGGTAATGGTCGAGGTTGGCCGGTGAGCCGCTCTCGAAAATAGCGCTGCGCTCTCCCGGTCGCAGAAAATCGAACAGTTGAAAATCAGTCACCTGCCGGAAGGCTGCACTGGACTGGAACAGCTCGGCGTGGCGGTCAATCTCATCGCGCTCCAGCGTGCTGAGGTGCAGCAGGCGTGCCACGCCGGCGGAACGCGGGCGCGCCACCACGCCGGCCACCGCAGCGCCGCAGGCCTTCAGCCTGTCCAAGGACTTCAGATACGGTCCGAGCGCTTCGGCGATTTGTTCGCGGCTCGGCGCCTGCAGAGAGTAGTACAGCAGCAGGCCGTTATCCAGCAAAGCGACCGTGGGGACTGAGCGGTCGGCTTCGGCCAGTTGCGCCAGCTCGGCCAGTTCGCGCTGGTCGCGCTTCATGTCAATCTGCTGGACGGGAATCTGGCCGCCGTCCTCTTCATACAGGTCGGCGTCCTGGAAGAACACTTCGGGCTTCGAGCGCGTGCGCGGCGCTTCGCCGGAGCCATGGCCAAAGACGATGCTGCCGATGTTGATGAGGTAATACAGGGCCACACCGTGCCGGTCGGGATAAATCTGCGAGCCGTCGGCAGCAAGGATGTTGACGCGCGCGGGGAAGGGCGGGAGCGGGTAGGCGGCGTCCACGGCCTCGGCCGTGGGGATGGCGCCGGCCCAGCGCGCGCGGAGCGCGGCCTGAATGTTCGCCCGGAGCTCCTCGCCGGCGACGCCGATCGTCTTGAGCAAAGCCCGGATGGCGGGCAGGCGCCGGTCGAGGTCGGCCAAGCGTTGGGCGGCGTTTGTACTCAAATCGTCAACAGCTTGCGCAAGGGCGTGCAGTTCCAGCGCCATGCCGGGATTGTAGCACGAGTGTTCGGCTTATCCAATTGCCAACAATTAGGCAACGGAAATCAGACCATCGGCAGATATAGGGAGAACGTATGTCTGATTTACGTTTGTGCTCACCTTGCGCAGTTTTGGGTAAACTTAGGACTCACGCGGTTGGCGAGGGTTGCTGCCATATCTGGCAGACTTTCAGTGGGCATGACCGCCGCATGTGTGGCAGCACGAGTGACACCACTGAAAAACTATGATCTCACCGCGAAGCCGCGAAGAGCGCGGTGAACAGCGCAAAGGGTTCGCTTTTGTTTTGCTTAGAGTCTTCGCGGTTCCAATGGACTTTTTTAGTAGAGCTACTTCATAGTAACGATTACACAACTCATGCCGCCGACCTGGCTAAAGTGATCAAGGCGCTCGAACTGCAAGATATTGTGCTGGCTGAGTTTTGAAGAATTAATTTCCGAAATTTTGTCATAACAAGGTGCATGAGACCCTATGGAAAAAGTGAACAATTGGCAAAACGCCGAACACGAGCTCTAAAACTCCTCGAGAGCGGTAAGCGAGTAAAAGAAGTGGCAAAAATCATCGGTGTGACCGAGCGAAGTATCCGCTACTGGCAAGAAGAAGCGCGAAATCCCAAAGATAAAAGCAGCGTTCGGCCACCTGGGCATCCGAGTCATTTGACTGCGGAACAACTCAAGGCGCTGGAACAGGAGCTGTTGAAGGGTGCGTACGAACAAGGCTACGCCGAGGATTACTGGACATTGGATCGAATTGCCAGGTTGATCTGGGATAAGTTCAAGGTTCGCTATCATCCCAGTTCGGTCTGGCACATTATGAAACGCATTGGCTGGAGCAATCAGCGACCTCAGCGCCAAGCGTCACAGCGGAACGACAAAACAATTCAACGCTGGGAGAAATACGTCTGGCCAAGGATAAAAAATGGCGTAAGCTGAAAGTGACGCTGGTACTATTAACCTTTGTGGTGCTAGTTTTAGAGAGCGAACTCGGCGATGGACATCGGGTGAGGCATGGCGTCTGGGTGGAGAGAGTGAAATAAATCCATCTGGCGGACTTCCGGCGGATATGACCGCCACATATCGCCACATATACGGAAGCGCGGGCGCAACTGCGTAACTCCTATCGAACTACTGATGTTTGAAAAATTAATTTCCGCTCAAAATGGCGTTTTTGCTGGAGAAAATTGGGTTTTTGGGCGGAAATTATTTCATCAAAACTCAGTAGCACCATTGGTTATTAGATGAAAGCGGCTTTTCTCTTGTCTCACCGCTGAAGCGTACTTGGGCGCCATGCGGAAAAACACCCGTCGTGCGCACCAGTCTGAATCATCATCAACGGCTGAACGTGTTGGGCGCTGTTCTTGTTCCGTATCTCCAAAAAAGTTTGCGTCTCGCTATCCGTTCTTACACGGACACCTTGAGCGGAATACACGTGATCGCTTTTCTCAAGCAATGGCTGCGCATCCTTTCTGGTGAGATCGTCCTGCTTTGGGACAATCATCCCATTCACTTGCGTAAGCTGGTCGAAGAGTTTATTGAACAAGAGCCTCGTTTGCCTGTGGAGTGGTTTCCAACCTGCGTTCCCGAGCTCAATCCAGCCGAATTTATTTGGACGCAATTGAAAGAACATATGGCTGGTACTGCTCTACAGGACATCCCTGAACTTCGTAGGAATGTTTTGACCGGCGTTGCGAACATTCGCCGATTCCAATCTCGTCTCCAATACTGTCTATCCGCTTCAGCTCTGTCTTGGAAATAATGCGGAAATTATTTATTCAAAACTCAGTAGCCTGGCGGAAGGATAAACCGTAATCACCGGAAAATCTTACCGTCGCACCCGCCGCCCACCCGACCCCACGACCATCCGACTACTTGACCATCCGACCGCTCGACGAAAATGCCCGACGCCCCACGCAAATACAAACTCATCACCGAGGAACAGATGCAAGCCGCGCGCCGCTACT
>JANWXR010000136.1:0-523 GCA_025057205.1 Anaerolineales bacterium
CGGGCGGCGCCGTCCGCCAGGATGTCCCAGACCTGCTGCGGATTGCGCGCCAGCTCGGCGCGGCGCTCGCGGAAGGGGGCGAAGTGCGCATTGATGTTTTGCGCCAGCAGCTGCTTGCACTCCACACAGCCGATGCCGGCGCGGCGGCACTCCGTGTCAATCATCGGAAGCTCGCCGGGCGAGAACGTCTTGTGCAGCGTGAAGACGTTGCACACCTCAGGCCGGCCCGGGTCGCTGCGCCGGACGCGCTGCGTGTCGGTCACCATCGTCATCACGCGGGCGCGCGTCTCTTCCGACGTGGCCGAAATCTCGATGTGATTGTTCAGGCTTTTGCTCATCTTCTGCACGCCGTCCGTGCCGAGCACCTTGGGATACTCGGTATTCTTCATCTGTGGCTCGACGAGGACGGCGCGCCCGGTGCGGTAGTTGAAGGTGCGCACCAGCTCACGGGTGAACTCGATGTGCGAGGCCTGATCCACGCCCACCGGCACGGTATCCGCCTTGTAGAGGGTGATGTCCGCCG
>JANWXR010000136.1:533-4847 GCA_025057205.1 Anaerolineales bacterium
CGCCGCCATCAGCACCGGATAACCGACCAGGCCGTAGTTGACGTTGTGCGGCTGCTGGGCCACCTTCTCCTTGAAGGTCGGCAGGTCGGTGAGCTTGCCCAGCGGCGTGAACATGCTCAGGATGGTGTGCAGCTCGGTGACCTCGGGCACGTGGCTCTGCACGAAGATGATGGTTTCCTGCGGGCGGATGCCGGCGGCCAGCCAGTCGAGGGCCATGTCGGCGGTGTTCTGGCGCAGGTCTTCGCGCTCCTCCAGCGTGGTCAGCGCGTGCAGGTCCACGATGCAGTAAATGCAATCGTAGTCGTCCTGCAGGGCGACGTAGTTCTTGATGGCGCCCAGATAATTGCCCAGATGTTGTCGCCCGGTCGGTCGGGCGCCGGAAAAGACGCGGCCCTTTTTGCTCATAGGGTAGAGCAAGCCTTCTCAAAGATAGACGAATTATATACCGTGCGTGGCTATGAGCGGCGCTTTGTTTTACCGCGTAGGGGCAGAGAATGCGGAGAGGGGCCGGCATGCTCTTGCGCTCTCTGCGACTCTGTGGTGAGTGCAGGAACGTAATCCGTGAGCGCAAAAAGTATTGTGGTGTTCGCTCAATCGCGCAAGATGGCGTTGGCGATGGTGTTCAAGTCCTCGTCCGAGTCGTAGTGGATGATGACCGTGCCGCCCCTACGCCCGCGCCGAACGGTGACGCG
This sequence comes from Anaerolineales bacterium, assembly GCA_025057205.1. Lineage (GTDB taxonomy): Bacteria > Chloroflexota > Anaerolineae > Anaerolineales > UBA6663 > JANWXR01. Next base: position 1,226 of record JANWXR010000136.1, read on the forward strand.
GAAGCCGAGCGCTTGGCGCAACCGGTTTGCCAGCGCCTCCCGGTCGGGGTCAGGCGGGGCCTTCGCCGACGATGACGGTTTATGGCCCTGATACTGCCGGGCCAGTTCTTCGGCCTGGCGCACGGTCAGGCCTTTGGCGATGATTCTCTCGAATAAGGCCAGCTGCGCCTGCGTGTTCGGCAGGCTGAGGATTGCCTTGGCGTGGCCTTCTGTGATCTGTTGGTTGGCTAGCGAGTCCAGGATGCGCTGTGGCAGCTTGAGCAGTCGCAGTGTGTTGGTCACCGTCACGCGCTTCTTGCCCACTCGGTGGGCAATCTCTTCATGGGACAGTTTGAAATCTTCGGCAAGCTGCTTATAGGCAAGCGCCGTCTCCAGCGGGCCGAGGTCAGCGCGTTGGATGTTCTCGATGAGCGCCAGCTCCAGCCGCTGCTGCTCAGTGGCCTCGCGCACGATGGCGGGGATGGTGGGCACGCCGGCCATGCGGGAGGCTTCCAGCCGGCGCTCCCCGGCGATGAGTTGATAGCGGCCCGGCGTCCCCGTCTGCGCGACGATGACCGGCTGCAACACGCCGTGCTCGCGGATGGAGTCGGCCAGCTCCTGCAACGCCGCCGGGTCGAAGCGCGTGCGCGGTTGGCGCGGGTTGCGCGTGATGGCAGAGACGGGGATGTGCGTGATGCCGCCGCTGTTCGTCTCGGCGGTGGGGATGAGCGCGTCCAGCCCGCGCCCGAGGCCTCTCTTGGCCGGCATAGTGTCTCTTTCGTTTAGCAAAGAAAAGACGAACGGCTGATGTACATGCCCTCGCCCTCTCGTTCACTCTTGTGAATGCTCACCATCTTGGTGAGCATCACCTTCCAGCAGCTCCTGCGCCAGTGCCTTATAGGCCACACCGCCGGGTGAGGCGGGTGCATAGGCTGAGATCGGCACGCCGTGCGAAGGGGCCTCAGCCAGGCGCACGCTGCGCGGGATAAAGGTCTTGAACACCTTGCCCGGAAAGTGGCGCTTCACTTCTTCAGCGACCTGCTGGGCTAACGCGGTGCGGCCATCATACATCGTTATCACCACACCGCGAATCGTCAGGCCGGGGTTGAGGGCGGCTCGCACGCGGGCGATGGTGTGGGCGAGAGCGCCCAGCCCCTCCAGCGCCAGATACTCGGCCTGCACCGGGATGATGACGCGCTGCGCCGCGACCAGCCCGTTGACCGTGAGCAGGCCGAGCGAAGGCGGACAGTCAATCAAAACGTAGTCATACAACTTTTCAAAAGGCTTCAGCGCCCGGCGCAGCCGGCTCTCGCGCGCCAGCACGTTCACCAGCTCTACCTCTGCGCCGGCAAGCGCAGGCGAGGCGGGCAGCAACGCCAGTTTGAGCTTGGCGCTGTGCAGCACCGAGTCGTCCGGCGGGGTCTCTGCAAGCAACGCCTCGTACACGCCGCTCTCGACTTTGTTCTTGTCAATGCCCAGCGATGAAGTGGCGTTGGCCTGCGGGTCGAGGTCCACCAACAGCACCTTCTGACCCAGCTGCGCGAGGTAGGCGGCCAGGTTGATGGCCGTCGTCGTCTTACCCACGCCGCCTTTTTGGTTCACCAGGACGTAGCACTTCGTCATTTGATCGCATAGTCACGTGGTCGAGAGGTCGCGACTACGAGACCACAAGACCATAAGACTACAAGACTAAATCTGCCCTGAGGCGCGCGACGCTGACTTCTTCGGGTGTGGGTATGCCGCCCAGACCGATGCGCGTGACGGAGATCGAGGCGATGTGATTGGCAACACGCGCCGCCGCCCACGGGTCGCCGGTCTCATACAGGTGGATGAAGAAGGCGGCGGCAAAGATGTCGCCGGCGCCGGTTGGGTCTAACTCGGTTTGAGGCAGTACGCTGAACCGGCGCCGTCCCCGGTTCTTCACGAACACCGTGCAACCGTGGCGGCCCTCGGTGACGGCCAGTACGTTGGCAATCTCCGCCCAGCGCTCCAGCAGTTGCCAATCGCCGCCCACGTCTTCGATGCTCAACGTCGTTGCAGTTGCCTGTTCGAGGTAAGCAAGCGCGTTGTCCCACGCTTGGGGTTGCACCCGGCCGGAGTCGTCCCACGTGCGCAGCCAGCCCTGCGGCGTCAGCCCGATGAAGGCGCCGTGAAAGGCGCTCAGGAAATCGGTGTCCAGTTCTCCGACCAGCGGCGCCAAGTGGACGATGGGCGCGCGCAGCCATTCCAGCGGCAGATGTTCGGGGCGAAGTGGCATAGCGCGGGCGCGCAGGTATTGTACGCGGCCGTTGGCGGTGTAGATGTTTTCGAAGGTGGTGCTGGCCGGCGAGGGGAGGCGATGCACGGCGACGCGTGCCAGGGCGCCGAGGTCGGTTATGTCGGCGCAGGCGGTGACGACACCGGCAGTGTACCCCATCGCTTCCGCCGTGAGGGACGCATAGGCGACGGTGCCGCCCAGGCGCAGGCCGTCCGGCGTCAGGTCCTGAGACACATGGCCGAGGGTAAGGTAGTAGACCGGGCTGGCAAATTCCATAGACAGGGCGCGTCTTGCGTGGCGGTCAACAACCCGGGCGGCACTGCCGGCAACCTTCCGCTTACTTCGGGAAGATGGTGACTTGGCGCTTCGGCTCCTCGCCGACGCTCTCGGTGCGCACGTGCGGATGGTCGCGCAGCTCAAGGTGAATCAAGCGGCGTTCATCAGGCGGCATCGGCTCAAGGGCGATGGGGCGCCGGCGCTCGACGACCTGCTCGGCAGTGCGACGCGCCATCCGGCGCAACTGTTCGCGGCGGCGCTGCCGGTAGTTCTCCACGTCAATCACCACGTTCAGGCCCTTGTTCAGTTTCTTGGAGACCAGCTGGCGGGTGAGGTGCTGGAGCGCGTTGAGCGTTTCGCCGCGGCGGCCGATGAGCACGCTCAGGTCGTCACCACGCACGTCCAGCAAGACGGCATGCACGCCGTCTTCGTCCGGTTTGCTCCAGCCGGCGGTGACGGTGGCCGTGATTTTCATTTTTGCCAGCAGCTCCTCCAGGGTAGCGCGCGCAGTGGCAAGCTCGGTCTCCGACGGTTCGAGAGCTAAAGCTTCGGACATGATGGTTCCCTCCGGGCGCTGCCGGCAGCGCCCTTACTTTCTCTTGCGCGGTTTGTCCTTCGATTTCTCCGGCGTCGCCGGCGCGGCAATGGCCGGCTTCAGGTCGAGAGTGAACAACTTGCGCCAGTCAATCGGGTTGGTCAGGCCGTATTGTAGGATGCCCAGGATGTTGGAGACGACGAAGTAGACCGACAGGCCGGAGGCAAAGGTGAGAGAAAAGTAGCCGAACATTAACGTCGTCGTCAACATCATCGTCTGCGACATCTGCGCGGCCTGCGCATCCGTAGCGGGCGGCGTCATCACTTTGCTTTGTATCCAGCTGGTGACAACGACAAGGAGCGGCATCACAAAGTATGGGTCGGGCAAGCCGAGGTTCATCCAGAGAAAGCGGTTGTCCAGCGGGATCAGGCGCTCGACGTTGGGCAGGAAGCTGTACAGGTTGGTGGACAGGGAGAGCAACTGCGCCGGCGAGGCGGCGATAGCAATGGTAATGGCCTGATACAGTCCGATCAGGATGGGCAGCTGGATAAGCAGGGGCAGACAGCCGCCGATAG
>JANWXR010000137.1 GCA_025057205.1 Anaerolineales bacterium
ACGGGCCGAACTGATACCAGAGCATACGGCGCGGCAGGCCGATCAGGCGGGCTTCGTCGTAGGCGCGGGCTGCGCCGGCGTAATCGCGCAGCCAGTGCAGGTTGGTGCCGATGTTGAACCAGGCGAAGGCCTGGTCTTGCCCGCTCAGCGTGTACACTTCATCCTGCGCGCGCTTGAGGGCATCGCGGTAATTCTGCTCCAGGTCAATCACTGCCGGGCCGAGCAACGCCTCCACCGCCGCGTCGTGCTCGGGTGTGTTGGGGTAGATGACCATGTACAGGTAGTTGAAGGCGCGCCAGTTCGTCAGCGTTTCCTCGTAGGACAACGCCAGGTTCGGGCCGCGGAAGGTGTCCTCCATATAAAACTCGCGGCGCGCGTCGTCGTAGCCCTTGAACACGGAGTAGTGGCCGAACCAGCCGCTGCAGCGCTCCTCGCCGGGCAGGCACTGGAAGCCCTTCTCCACCAGCACGGGGTAGCCGGCGGCGATGAAGCGCTTGAGCGTTTCCACGTCACCGTTGACGCGAATGTAGCCCTCGAAGCCGAGGGTGGTGATGTAGTTGTACATCTCGATGGGCGAGACGTTCTTGTCGTCCTGATTTGGCTTGAGGACTCTGGCGGTGTCTGCCTGAGTGCCCTGCCAGCCCCAATAGCTGAGGTTGACGGCCAGCGAGGCCGGGCCGCAGTTGTTGAACTTCTGGTACTCGTGGCGGAAGCCCGTCAACATCACGCGCGGCGGTAACGGCGTGGGCGAGGGCGTCGGCGTGGCCGTCAGTTCGGGCGTGGCGGTAGGGCCGGGCAGGGTCGCGGTGGCCGTAGCGACGGCTTCGGATGTGGGCGTCGGAGGCAGCGTCGCAGCGACCGGTTGTTTGGCCAGCGTTGTGAAGACGATGACCGGGGTCGGCACCATGTCGGCAGGCCGATAGAGCGCATCCCACACCTGCGCCCGCCATTTTTCCACGCGAAAGTGGACGCGCTCGTCGGTCTCGTAGGCATACCAGGCGCCCAGTGTACCGCACAGCCCGAACACGCTGAACAGGATGACCACCAGCGGCCAGCGCGAGCGGCGACGGGCGCGGCGGAAGCTCATCAACTGTGGCCTGTTAGCCGGCAAGGAACCGCTCCCAGATTTCGGCGCGGCGCTGCAACGTCTCTGCGTCGAAGGTTTGCAGACGTTCCAGTCGGCTCATCACCTCGGCAGGTGGATACAGGCTGGGGTCGTTGCGTACCACCGGGTCGAGCAGCGGCAGGGCCGGCTCGACGACGGTGGCATAGCCGTGATAACTGCTTTCCAGCACAGCGATCTCCGGCTGCAAGACGTAGTTGATGAAGGCGTGGGCGTTGCGCGGGTGCATGGCTGTCGTTGGGATACACCAGTCGTCCTCCCACAACAGCGTACCCTCGCGCGGGACGACGTAGTTCACCGGCGTCTCGTACTCATGGCGAATGACGAAGGCATCGCCGTTCCAGCCCAGGCCTAGCACCGCCCGACCGTCTTGAAACATCGAGAAATACTCGCTGTTAACGCCGATGTGCGGGCGCAACTCCAGCAACTTGCGTTCGGCCTCCGCGAGGCGGCCAGGGTCGGTCTCGTTGAGCGAGTAGCCGAGGAGCTTGAGGGCTGCGCCGATCACCTCATCTCGTGCCTCCACCACCACCGTGCGGCCCGAGTGCCGCTCCGCCAGCGCCCAGAAGTCGGCCCAGGAGGCGGGCGGCTCGGTCACCACGTCGGGCCGGTAGATGATGCCGGTGGTTCCCCAGTTCTTGGTGACGCTGTACTCGCCGAGCGGATCGTGCGCCCGCCCGGAGCGAAAGGCGGCCTGCACGTTGCGCAGGTTGGGCAGCTGCGCCGGATCGAGTTTGAGCAACAGCCCTTGCTCAATCAGGTACCGTACCATGTAATCTGTGGGCGTAATCAGGTCGAAAGTGCCGGGCGATGCGTTTTTCAAGTCGTCCAGGAGTTCTTCGTTGCTCTCGAAGAAAGTCTGGTTGACGAAGATGTCGGTCTCTCTCCAAAACCGCTTGGCCGTTTCGGGGTTGAGGTACTCTGGCCAGTTGTGCAGGTTGAGCAACGGCGCCTCGCGCAGGGGAGCACGTTGGCAGGCAGCTAGTGCCGCAGCAGCGCTACTAAGCACACCGAGTTTGAGAAAACTTCGCCGGGAACGCCAGGGCATAAGGGTTGCTCCGTACCAGAGAGACACAGAGGGATTGTAACAACCGGTTGGGGGCCGGTCAATCGGCCGGGCGCGTTGCGGGTTATGGTGAGCTGAAGGCGGCCTCTTGCACTCCGCCTTCATTCAGCTAGTATTGCGCCGAGAAAGGAAATCGTTCATGTCGAAACACTTCCTGCTCGTGTGGCTCAGCTTGGTCATTGCCGCGTTGGCCTGCGCGCGCGCTGAGGTGCCCCTCACCCCGGCGACGCCGGCCATCACCACGCCGGTGCAAGGCAGCGCCACTGTCCGACCAACTGAGACCGCGCCGCCGGCTGGCTATCCGGCCAATCCCTCGCCTGCCGCGCCGACGCAGACGAGCGCTCCCGCTGGCTACCCCACGAATGAGGCAAGCCCCACCGTGGCGGCCAGCGACACACCTGCACCGCCCACCCCGACCGGCGTCATCCAGCCGCCGCCCACCGAGACGCCAACGATCACGTCAACCCCTGAGCCGACGGCCACGATTGCGCTCGCCACCACACAAGCGCCCACCACGAACACACCGACGACAGCTCCTTCCACACCCACCAGCCCGCCAACCTCTGGGACCGGCCCACAATCCATCCCAGCCAACGCACAGTTCGTGCAGACCTTCGAGATCAGCCACCAGGGCGGGCAACTGGTCGGCATTGCCAACGACATGAAAGATGGGCGGCCTGAAACATGGGCCAGCCTGCGCGGGGGCAACGCGGCCTGGGTGCTCAACCTGGGCAGCACGCGCACCGTGCTCGGCCTGCGCGTCAACGCCCAGCCCGACCTTCGCGAGCCGACTACGCTGACGAGGATCGAAGTCAGCACAGATGGCAGCACCTGGCGTACGGTCTATACCGGCTCCGGCGAGTGCGGCGTGCCCCAGTGTGACACGTTGCCGCAAAAGGTCTTCCTCGATCTGGGCTTCGGCGCTCAGCAAGCGCAGTACATCCGCCTCACCGGCGGCCCAACACGTTTTGCCTTCGGGGAGATCCAAGTCGCCCTCGCCCCCTGAGAGTGTGGCAGGCCGGTCGGCCTTCAGGTCAGCGGCGCTCCGACCTCGAAGCAGCAGGCCGGCGCGCCATGAGCTTTGCCATGGATCTCGGTCACTTCGTACTCGTGCCTCCGTCGCCCAGTACAGCGCCGCCTGCACTTCGCCCAGCGTTAATGCGCAACCAATGCCGGCAGAGCTTTGGCCGAACAACGGGTCACCCTCATAATCTTCAAAGACCAGCCGGGCCTGTTGCAAGGTCAACGCTTACGCGGCCCTCTCCTGCACCGGCCACTGTAGGGCAAGGCGCTGGCGTGTGGCTGTAGGCAGAAACAGAAGCACTGCGCGATAGAGCCGGGCGGCCCCGGCGCATCCGCCAGGCAATTGCCGGAAGGCGATGCGGCCAATCTGCACGAGAACGTTGCGGGCGTTGCGCCCGTAATAGACGCCGACCGCTCGCGCCACCGCCGCCTATTCGGCGGCCTAGGTCTGCGGTGAGTGATTTGCGAGCGGCAGGCCGCCGCTATAGCGGACGCAGGCGCGCCTGTGCCAGGATCAGGTTGAGCGCACCATGCCCGGCCGCGGTTTGGTGCCGCAGACGAGCATTGGTCAGCTCGCGTCCCCTGCCGCAGCGATGCCGGAGAAGGCGATTCAAGAAGAAGCCATTGGACGTTCCCCTCGGCATCGTCAGAGCATCAGTTGATAAACCGGCATCCGCTCGCCGGTCAATTCAAAGCCTAGCCGCCGGTATACGGCCAGTGAAGCCTTGTTGTCATGCTGCGTGTTCACGGTAATTTCGCGCCTGCCGCGCCGCTGGTAATGTTCCAGCGTCTCCGCCACCAGCGCGGACCCGATACCCCGACCCTGCGCTTCCGGGATGACGGCCAGCCGCGCCAAGTGCGCCGCGCCCCCGTCGGCTGTGGTCAATTGATAGCCGACTACGCGCCCGTCCTGCTCGGCCAGTGTGAGGTGATCGGCCTGAGCCAGTGCCGCGTGCAACGTCGCCGGCGAGAGGCGCCATGGTGATACGAACGCCGCTGCATCGGTTCGCAGGATTGCAGCGTGATCGCGCTCCTCGGCGAGGCGCACGATGATAGGCGGCCTGCGACCGTTTGCCGCGAATCTCGCTGAGACCGGCCGGGCGAGCGAGCGACGCAGCGTCACTACCTCATGCGTGCGCCCAAAGCCGGCGGCTTCATACAACGGCACCGTCCAGGCTGCCAGGCTCAGGCCTGCCACAGAAAGGCCCGGCTGCTGGGCCAGGTCCCGTCGTGCCAGCGTCCAGAGCACCTCCCAGACTTGGCTGGCTTCGACGCCGTCAGCCAGAGCGATCAGGCGTATCCAGGCCACGTCCGGTAAATCGGGCGGGCAGACCAGTGCGCCCACCACACGCCCGCGACGCTCGGCGACGATGAAGGGCTGCGTGCCGAGCCATTCCTCAACCGGTTGCCAGTCCAAGTGCATGTGCACACGCTGCTCATAGCGCATCAACGCCTGAATGGCGTAGCGGTCGCCGGGGGTGGCAGGCCGAGCTTTGAGGGCTGAAGCAAAAGTAAACATCACTTGTGACTCCACTGAAAAAACTATGACCTCACCGCGAAGCCGCGAAGAGCGCCAAGGATTCGCTTTTGTTTTTCTTAGCGTTCTTGGCGTCTTCGCGGTTCAAA
>JANWXR010000138.1 GCA_025057205.1 Anaerolineales bacterium
GACGGCGCAGCGACGGGGGAAGAGTTATCCTTCGTCCTTTCGGCAGGCTTCGCCCGGCCGAGGCCACGTTCGGGATGTTCTGCCCGGCGGGCATCCTGAGCAGGCGCCGGGCGAAGCCGAAGCGGTAGTCGAAGGACGCCCGCCGCTCCCCTGAGCGAAGCCGAACGGTCGGGGCGCGGCGGACATGTTTTGCGTGCACCCTAGGGGGTGAAGTCCACTACTGTAGAAAGGGTCACCGCTGACTTTGAACGCGAAGAACGCTAAGAAGACGCTAAGAAGGACAAAAGCGAATCCTTTGCGCTCTTCGCCGCGCTCTTCGCGGTGAGATTGTAGTTTTTGCAGTGGAGCCATCTGTGGCCATCTGTGACATCTGTGGCTCTACTGAAAAAAGCCCATCTGAACTGCGAAGACGCCAAGAACGCCAAGAAAAACAAAAGCGAATCCTTGGCGCTCCCCGCCGCGCTCTTCGCGGATTCGCGGTGAGATCATAGTTTTTGCAGTGGAGCCATCTGTGGATTCTTTTGAACAACTGAAAGCTATTGCCTGAGCAGTTACTCCAGGGAAAAGAGACACACGAGGCTGGCTATGTAAAAGCCATCTTCAGACCGGCGATGACGAGCACCACCGCCAACAGGCGCCGGATCGGCGGATTGCCCAGCCGCCGGCTGCCGTACTCGGCGCCGATCCAGCCGCCGGTGACGGCGGCCAGCGCCCACAGCGGGATTGCCGCCGGCAACAGCGCAAGGCTGGAGAGCTGACCCAAAAGGCCGGCGGTCGAATTGGCGAGGATGAAAGCGGCGGCGATCCCGGACGTTGGCCGGGGTTCCGCCCAGTTCATGAACAGCAGCAGCGGGCTGAGGAAAATCCCGCCGCCAACGCCGGTCAGCCCGGAAAGCAGGCCGATGCCGGCGCCCGCGGCCAGCGCCGCCCACAGCGGGATCGGCTTCGTTGGCGACGGAGTTGTTCCGGCATTGGTCGCCAGCAGGCGATAGGCAGCGTACAGGAGGACGAGGCCGACCAGCGGCTTATAGAGCGAGCCGGGCAACGAGAGCATGCCGCCCAAAAACGCCAGTGGTACAGACGTCAGAGCAAAAGGCCAGAACAGCGGCCACGAGAAATGGCCGGCGCGGTAGAACTTCACGGTCGCTATGGCCGCAACCAGGATATTGAGGGTCAGGGCGGTAGGCCGCATCAACTCCGGGGGCAGGCTGAACAGGGCCATCGCCGCCAGATAGGCGGACGCGCCGGCATGGCCCACCGAGGCATACAAAATTGCGGCGGCGAAAATCATCAGGGCAAGAGCCGAGACGCTCAGCGAATCCATCCAAACTCCGTTCGATTGCGGGTGGCAGGGTCAATGGCGCGCCATTATAGTGGGTCACATCGCCGAAGCTGGCCGAGGGGATTAGCGCCGCCACCAGACGCCGGCCCATTCGCTTGATTTGGCCAACGTACGTTTTGCGCCCGTCCCGTTGCTGGCCTTGACGCCTTTATCCCGCAATTCGGACATCTATCACATGGAATTCAGTTCCTCCGATGGACGGCGGTACCGTCGATTACTCGGTGCTGATCGTCCCGGCGGACAGTCCGGCCCGGACGATGGCGGACCTGCGCGGCAAGGTCTTCGCCTTCACCGACCCGATGTCCAACACCGGCCGCACCTACCCCACGTATCTGGTGCGGCAACTTGGCCAAACCCCGGAGACGTTCTTCGCCCGCACCTTCTTCACCTACAGCCACGATGACGCCATCCACGCCGTGGCGGACGGCCTGGCGGATGGGGCAGCGGTGGACAGCCTGGTGTACGATTTCGCCGTCGCGCGCGACCCGGCGCTGGGCGAGTAAACGCGCATCATCCATCGGTCGGAGCCGTTCGGCATCCCGCCCGTGGTCGTCGGGCCACAGGTGCGCCCGCAACTCAGGGCCGAATTGCAGGATGTGCTCCTGCGCATGGCCAAGTCGGAGGCGGGCCGGCGCAGCCTGGCAGCAGCCGGCATCAAGCGTTTCGTCCTGATTGATGACAGCGCCTACGACTCGGCGCGGGCCTTGTCGCAGGCGCTGAATGAAACGCCATGAAGGCCCTGCTCACTCATCTTCCGCAGCACTTCTGGGCGCTGGCCGGCTCGGTCAGCATCCGCACCAAAATTCTGGGCATCGTCCTCGGCCTGGTCCTGCTCCTGGGCCTGGGCGTCACGGCCCAGGTCCGCTACACGCTGACGCGCGCTATGGATGCGCAACTGCAGGAGCAGAGCGTCTCGGTAGCGCGCAACGTGGCCGCCCGCGCCGCTGACCTGATCCTGATCAACGACCTGTACGCGCTGCACCAACTTCTGCGCGAGACGCAGGCGAACAACCTCAGCTTGCGTTACGCCTTCGTGCTCGACCCCAACGGCCAGATCCTGGCCCACACCTTCGGCAACGGCTTTCCGGCCGAACTGCGCGAGGCCAATACAGCCCAAGCGGATGAACATCACCGCACGGTGATTCTGAACACGGACGAAGGCCCTGTTTGGGATACGGCTGTGCCGATCTTCGACGGCCACGCCGGCATAGCCCGCGTCGGCCTGTCGGAGACCCTCATGCGCCTGACGGTGGACGAGGCGCGGGCGCGCTGGCCGGAGCAGATCGCAGCGTGGTTCGGAGCGCGGAGAACACAGAATTCTTCACCAAACCTCTCCGCGCGCCTTGCAACTTCGCGGTTATTCCATCTTGTTGTGGGAGAGCTATGAAATCCATCAACCATCTTCGTTCCGAGCACACCGGCTTCTCCCGGAGCGCTGCGCTGCGCTTCGTGGTGCTGCTCGGCACCGTCAGCCTGTTTGCCGATATGACCTACGAGGGGGCGCGCAGCGTCACCGGCCCGTACCTGGCGCTGCTGGGCGCAAGCGGGACGGTCGTCGGGCTGGTGGCGGGCGCAGGCGAGCTGCTCGGCTACGGCCTGCGTTTGCTCTCCGGTTACCTGAGCGACCGAACGCGCCGTTACTGGGCCATCACCCTCATCGGTTATGCAATCAACCTGTTCGCCGTCCCGCTGTTGGCGCTGGCGGGGAACTGGCCGCTGGCCGCCGCGCTGATGATCGCCGAGCGCACCGGCAAGGCCATCCGCACACCGGCGCGCGACGCCATGCTCTCGCACGCCACCCATCAGACCGGGCGTGGCTGGGGCTTCGGCCTGCACGAGGCGCTGGATCAGATCGGGGCCATCCTCGGGCCGCTGCTGGTCTCCGCCGTGCTCTACCTGCGCGGCGACTACCGGGCCGGCTTCGCCCTGCTGCTCATCCCCGCGCTGCTGGCACTCGGCGTGCTGCTCACCGCGCGCGTGATTTATCCGAGGCCGCAAGACTTAGAAGCGAGCACGCCCGAACTGAGGACGCGGGGCTTCCCGCGCGCCTTCTGGCTGTATCTGGGCGCCGTCGCGCTGGTCGCCGCCGGCTACGCCGACTTCCCGCTTATCGCCTATCACTTCGAGAAGACGAACCTGCTGGCGCCGGCCCTGATCCCGGTGTTCTATGCCGTGGCGATGGGGGTGGATGCGCTGGCCGCCCTGCTCTTCGGGCGCTTGTTCGACCGGATCGGCCTGACGACGCTGGTAATCGTCTCGCTGCTCTCGGCCCTCTTCGCGCCGCTGGTCTTTCTCGGAAATTGGGTGACGGCGCTGCTCGGGGTTGCGTTGTGGGGCGTCGGCCTGGGGGCGCAGGAGTCGATTCTGCGGGCCGCGGTGGCGGGCATGGTGCCGGCGGACAGACGCGGCTCGGCCTACGGCCTCTTCAACACCGGATTCGGGCTGGCCTGGTTCGCCGGCAGCGCGCTGATGGGAGGCCTGTACGATGTGTCCCTGCCGGCGCTCGTCGCGTTCGCCGTTGCCGCCCAGTTGTTGGCGGCGCCGCTGTTCTATCTGCTCGGCAAAGGGCGCAGCCGCATAGCATGAGCGCACCCGTCTTCTTGTTGTGAGTTTAGACGGCATCGCCGGCAAGCCACGACGGAACGCACCGAGCAAAGCCCCCGGCCTCATTCTTCGAGATACAGTTCCGCCGAGTCGTCATCGTAGGCGAACAGCTCGGCGTGCCGGCCCCAGTTGATGGCCGTATCCAGCTGCGCCTCGGCCAGGTCGCCGAAGTCCGCTTGCAGGCGCTCATGGAAGTAATTCCAGGACACGCGGTGGTTATCATCCCGCTGCAAAGTCTCGTAAATCCACTGGATGGTGGGCTGGCGCAGGATGCGGCCGGCCACGATCTCTTTGCGCGTCAGAATGCTGGCTTCGGCATAAGCCTGCCCGAGCGGCGTGAGCGTCAGGTCACCTTCCTGCACGATGAAGAACCCGAGCAGCTCACCGGCCTCCACCACCGGCAGCAGGTCGTCCAGCTCCATCACCAGTTCATTGCTCAGCCGGTACAGGTCGGCGCGCCCGCCCTCCTCGGCCAGCTTCTCCGAGAGGCCTGCCAGAGCGTTGAGCCGCGCCACAGGTAGAGGCTTGGTGCGCCCCGGCTGGCCGGGCGCGGTGCCCAGGACTTCGGCCTCCGGCTCGGTCTTGCCGGCCACGGCGGCGTACACTTTATCCACCAGCGCCTGAAAGGCCGTGTCCTTGCGGTGGCGCGGATGGCGCAGAGGCACAGCGACCTCGGTGACGATGCGTCCGGGGTCCTTGTCCATCACCACGATGCGGTCGGCCATCAGCACGGCCTCCTCGATGTTGTGCGTCACCATCAGAATGGCCTGAGTGGGGATGGCCTTGTTCAGCCACAACTCCATCAACTCGCCGCGCAAGGCTTCGGCGGAGAGCACGTCGAGCGCCGAGAACGGTTCATCGAGGCAGAGCAGCTCCGGCTCGACGGCCATC
>JANWXR010000139.1 GCA_025057205.1 Anaerolineales bacterium
TCTGGTGCCATGAGCTGGGCGAGCATGTTTTGGCGCAGGGCGAAGCGGCGCGCCGGATGATTGACCCTGGCCCGCAATGCGAACTGGGCCTCTTTCAACTCGGCCTCCGCCGATTGAAGCGCTGCCTTTCCACCCATATCGCTTTGTTACCGGTTTTCCTGGCGCGCACATCGCCCTTGAGACATTTCAAAGTGGTTCACTGCAGTACTTCTAGTGTAGGGGAATCAGGCGTGTGGTATAGTCTGGACGCTCAAGTTCGAATTGTTTCTTGACTTAGGAGAGACCTCAGTGTTTGTGCTGGATCGCCCTTCAGAAATGCCGACCACTCTGCTCAGCGGCGTGACCTTACCCAAACGCATCAACCGGTTGGTGGAGCTGGTCTACAACCTGTGGTGGACGTGGAACTCGGACACTATAGAGCTATTCGAGGCAATAGACCGCCAGTTGTGGGAGGAATGTGTACATAACCCGGTGAAGTTCCTGCGTCGCGTCAAGCGCAAGGAGCTGAACGGCGCGCTGCAAGACCCGGCCTTTCTGCAGCTCTATGACAAGGTGATCGGTGAATTCGACGCGTACATGCGCGATGACCAGACCTGGTTCAATCGCACCTACCCTGGCCGGCGTGATCACCTAATTGCCTACTTTTCCACCGAATTCGGCTTGCACGAAACCTTCCCGACCTACTCCGGCGGCCTGGGCATTCTCTCCGGCGACCATGCGAAGGAGGCTTCCGACCTAGGACTGCCGTTTATCGGAGTCGGCCTGTACTACAACCAAGGCTACTTCTCGCAGCACATTACTGAAGACGGCTGGCAGGAGGCAGGCTATGTCCGCTACAGCTTCGACGACCTACCCATCCTTCCGCTGCTCAATGAAGACGGCCAGCCGATCATGGTATCAGTCGAGTTGCCGGGCCGGCGCCTATGGACGCGGCTATGGCGCATCCAGGTGGGCCGCGTCCCGCTGGTGCTCCTCGATAGCGATGTGCCGCAGAACGCTCCCGAAGACCGTGACCTGACGGCGCGCCTGTACGGCGGCGACAAGGACACGCGCATCTGTCAAGAGATCGTGCTCGGTATTGGCGGCGTACGCGCACTGCGCGCGCTTGGCCTGCATCCCAAGGTCTGGCACATGAACGAGGGCCATTCCGCCTTTCTGACGTTCGAGCGCATTCGCGAACTGGTGGCGGAGGGCAAGGACTTTCAGACGGCGATGGCCGAGGTCAAAGCATCTACCATCTTCACCACGCATACGCCGGTGCCCGCCGGCAACGAAGAGTTCCCCGACTGGATGATGGACCGTTACTTCCACCAATATTGGCCGGAGATGGGCCTAACGCGCGAAGGGTTGATGGACCTCGCCCGACTGCAACACGCCGGCGGCCAGACCTTCGGCATGTCGGTGCTGGGGATTCGAATGTCACGCGCGTCCAACGCCGTCAGCGAGCTTCATGGTCAGGTGAGCCGGCGCATGTGGCAGTTCCTCTTTCCGGGCACCCCAATCGAGCGCGTGCCCATCGGCTCTATCACTAACGGTGTGCACACTGGCACCTGGCTGGCGCGCAGCATGCGCCTGCTGTATGACCGCTACCTCGGCCCCGACTGGATGGAGCATCTGGATGATCCAGAGACCTGGCAAGCGCTGCTGGCCGTGCCCGATGCCGAAATCCGGGCGACGCGCCTGCACCTCAAGCGCAAGCTCATCTCCTACATCCGCGAACGGGCACGCGCCCAATGGGTGGCGCTCGGACGACACCCCGTCCAGATCGTTGCTGCCGGCACCTTGCTCGACCCGTACAAGCTGACCATTGGTTTCGCGCGCCGCTTCTCCACCTATAAGCGCGGCTCGCTTGTCATGCGCGACGTAGACCGCCTGCTGCGCATTGTCAACAATCCCCACATGCCAGTACAGATTATCTTTGCTGGCAAGGCGCACCCGATGGATGAACCCGGTAAAAGGATCATCCAAGAGGTGTATCGCCAGCTGAAGCGCGCCGAGTTCGCAGGCCGCATCGCCTTTCTGGAAGATTACGACATCAACCTGGCACGCTACCTGGTGCAGGGCGTGGACGTGTGGATGAACAACCCGCGCCGTCCGCTGGAGGCGTCCGGCACTTCGGGCATGAAGGCCGCCCTCAATGGCGTCATCAACTTCTCGGTGCTGGATGGGTGGTGGCAGGAGGGCTACAACGGCGACAACGGCTGGGCCATCGGCGACGAGAGCGAGCTGGCCGACTATAACGCCCAAGATGCCAAAGATGCCGCCAGCCTGTACGACGTGCTAGAAAACCAGATCGTGCCGCTGTATTACGAAGACCGGCAAAATATCATTTCCGCCGGATGGATTCGCAAGATAAAGGAGTCCATCATTACGCTCGCCCCGCAGTTCAGCACACGCCGCATGGTCAAGCAATACGTCGAGGAGATGTATCTGGCCGAGCCGGCGCCGGCGGCCGTGAGCGGCAACGGACGCAGGTAACCATCGCCCGTCCACTTAGTTCTGCGCCGGAGCAGGTGAGCGGTTGGACAGGTGAAATCTCCCCCGTCCCGAAGCTGACCTGCTCTTGTGCTGTGAGCGCACTATAAAATGCACTGCGTTGTGTAAACGAACTTAGATTGCCATGCCTACCGAAATGCTTCTCCCCGCTCTATGCGTCTTTGCCATGCGTGTGAGCGATATGTCGCTTGACACTCTGAGGATGCTTTTCGTTATGCGCGGGCGCAAGCTGCTGGCCGGCGCCATCGGCGCGATCCAAGCGACGGTCTTCATCCTGGCCGTCAGCACAGTGCTGCGCGGTGAATTGAATACGTGGACGGTGGCCGGTTATGCGCTGGGCTTCGGAACCGGCGTCATCGTCGGCATGATGGTTGAAGAACGGCTGGCGATTGGCTATGCCATGTTCCGCATCTACTCGCCAACGCGCGGGCTGGCAGTGGCCGAAGCGCTCCGCGCCGCGGGCCACGCCGCCACCGAGTTCACCGCGCAGGGTAAGGACGGCACAGTGACGGTGGTCAATGCCGTCGTCGAGCGAAAACACATTCCCAGCGTGCGTGCTCTTGTTGAGAGGACGGACCCGGCAGCTTTCATCACCCTCGACGAGGCGCACCCCTTGCAGCGCGGCTACTTCCGTCACTGAGGTGGCCATCGAAATTGATGATGAGCAGGCGCGTTTCGGCCCTGACTTTTCGCCTCAGCTCATCAATCTCCAATCTCCATTCGCTTTCTCCCGTCGTCAACCACACCAGCTCCACCTCACAGCCGATGGCCCGCGCTATCTCATACCGCGACTGGTAGGCCGGAGTCACGCAAAGCACATGATCAGCCAGACGCAGCAGGCTGTGCATGGCGATCAGAATGAGCTCTTTGTGCGAGGCTACGACGATACACGCCGGCGTGACTGTGCAACAGAGCCGAGCGATCTCGGCGTGCAGGGCCGGGTGGCCCGGCAACTCGGTGTAGCCCAGGCGCAGCTCGTCCCCCAGTTGCCGGCTCTCAAGTCAGGCCGGCGCCAGCAATTCGGCTAACGAGATACTTTCACAATCCGACGGGCTGGGCAGATAACGGACGGCGAATTCGTATTTAGCGAAATAGCGCTCAAGCCCGAATTCGGCGAGGGGAAGCATCTGCATAGGCACTACGCAATACGTATTCCGTATCACGTATTGCGTAGCGCTTCAGGCTGTTCATTTGTTTTCCGGCTCAACAATACACAGATGGAGCTCCGCCAGCTGCTCCGGCGTGGCCGGCGACGGGGCCTGTGCCATCACGTCGAGCGCGGCCTGATTTTTGGGGAAGGCGATCACCTCGCGGATGTTCGGCTCGTCGGCCAGCAGCATGACGAGGCGGTCTACGCCGGGCGCCATGCCGCCGTGCGGGGGCGCACCGTACTCGAACGCCTCTAGCATGTGGCCGAACTTGCGCTCGATGTCTTCGGCACTCAGCCCCAGCCGCTCGAAGATTTTGAATTGAATATCGCGCCGGTGGACGCGGATGGAGCCGGAGGCCATCTCGTAGCCGTTGCACACCATGTCGTAGGCGTCGGCCAACACCGCGCCGGGGTCGCTGTCCATCAGCGCTAAGTGCTCCTGCTTGGGCATGGTGAAGGGATGATGCTCGGCTTCCCACTTCTGCTCGTCTGCGTTCCAGGAGAACATGGGGAAGTCCACAATCCAGGCAAACGCCAGCACGTCTTTATCGGCCAGGTTGAGGCGGTCGCGGAAGAGCAGCCGAAGTGCGCCGAGCGCCTTGTGCGCCACCTCCGCGCGGTCGGCGACGAAGAGTACCAGGTCGCCTTCCTTTGCGCCTGTCAGCGTGCGAATCTGCTCTACCTCACCGGGGCGGATGAACTTTTTGGCCGTGCCCTCGATGCCATTTGCGGTCAGCGCCAGAGTCGCCAGGCCCTTGGCGCCCTGCTCTTTGGCGAAGGTGGTCAGGTCATCCACTTCTTTGCGCGAGTAGCCGGCGCAGCCCGGCGCAACGAGGCACTTGACCACCCCGCCCGACCCCAACGCCTGTTGAAAGACTTTGAACTCGCTCTGTGCCATGACGGCGCTCAGGTCGTACAGCTCCATCCCAAAGCGCAGATCGGGCTTATCGGTGCCGTA
Organism: Anaerolineales bacterium; assembly: GCA_025057205.1. GTDB lineage: Bacteria > Chloroflexota > Anaerolineae > Anaerolineales > UBA6663 > JANWXR01. Next base: position 4,605 of record JANWXR010000139.1, read on the forward strand.
ACGGGCGAGGGCTTCATGATAGGCCAGCTTAGGCCAGGGGGATTGCAGCAGGCGCTTGTGCGGCGCAACCGCCGGGATCATTTGCGTGTACAGGTCTTCGACCAGCGCCAGCACGTCATCACGGTGAACGAACGACATCTCCAGGTCGAGCTGGGTGAACTCGGGC
>JANWXR010000013.1 GCA_025057205.1 Anaerolineales bacterium
GGCGAACTGCCAGTCGGCGGCCTGCGTGTGCGGCACCGCGCCGATGGCCTCGGCCACAATCGTCGAGGTCGGTTTGACGGCGTATGGGTGGCTCTCACTGCCCACCCAGACGGCGCGGATGCGCTGCGGGTCGGCGCCGGCGCGCTTGAGCGCGTTGCGCGCCGCCTCGATGGACATGGTCACTACGTCCTCGTCCAGGCCGGGCACGGCTTTCTCTTCGATCGGCAGGCCGCCGGTTCCTTCGGTCCACACGCGGGCCACTTCGGAGGCGGGCAGGCGATAGCGCGGCACGTAGGCGCCGTAGCCGGCGATCCCCACCGGCCGGGCAGGATGCATCAACTTGTCTGTACTCGCTTCGGGCATTCTGTCAAACTCCTGTCGGTAGCGACGGAAATTTTATCATCCGCGAGGTGGCAAACGCTCTCAGCGGCTACGGGGAAACTATCGGATTGGAGGATGAACGCCGGTGAGATCAGTCCGCGAGCCAGTTGGCTTGAGATAAACCGGGCAACTCAGCAAAGTCGCTGTCGGAAGTGAGCAGGGTCAACCCGTAGCGCAATGTGACGGCAGCTAACAGCGCATCTATCGTGCCCATCTGCCGACCCTGTCGGCGCAGTGCGAGTTGAATCTCGGCGCCGTCAATAGCATCGCGCTCCTCAATTTGATAGAGATGAAACGCAGGGCGCAGGCGCTGCCATTCCGTCTGGTTCTGTGCGGCGCGTGGAAGCAGGCTGATGCCGTACCAAAGCTCGGCGAGATTGACGGTTGTAAGCGCGAAAGTATCTCCGGACTGTTGTGCTTTCAGAACACGAGCGCGGAGTGGATGACCGAGGGTGATTAGGGGTGAGGCATGATTCGTGTCCAGCAGATAGTCGGTCATAGGCGACAAGTATCGTTGGCTTCAATCTCTGCCTCGATTTTGGCCCACTCGCGGCTCCACTCCTCGAGGTCAAAGTCTGCGTTGTGAGGAGAATTTTGCAGCAGCTCGGCCAGAGAGGCCGTTGCCGGGCGCATGTTGGAAACTCCCGGCCCGCGGCGCCGGATGTCGGCGATAACTTCCTCCAGCGTCCGGTCTTCCCGCCACAACATCCCTGGCACGGTTTGCTGCGCCGCCTTCCAGGCGCGAAACGCCTCATACTCTTCCCACGGCAAGACGGCAGCGACGGCTCGACCCTCACGCTCCAGGATGACGGCTTCTCCCTCGCGCAGGGCCTGTTCCAGGCCGGCGTCATAGGCAATTCGATTCTCTTTCAGCGCCAGTTTTCTCATCGCACACCTCGCTTTGAACACCAGGCTGATTATACAGCCGGGCGTGGGCATGGTTGCCGGCGCAGTATCTGTCAGGGTGGTTGGTCTTCGGTCGGAGGTAGAGGCGGTTCGGCTTTGGTCACCCACTCATGCGCGACGGCGCTCATACAGAACGATGCCGTGATCGAAGGCCTCACGGATAAGATGTGGTAGGGCACTATGCCGGCAGCCCGTTACGAGAAAGCCGGCCTGAGGCCCGCGCTCTGCCGCAGGCCGCGTAACAGGGCGCGCAGCACCAGTCCGGGCGAGGGGGCCGCTTCGTCCGGCGTCAGGCCGCGCACCAGCAGCAGGCCGATGCGGCGCTTCATCTCGGGGTCGTCCAGCAGCCAGCGGCCCACCGTGCGGATGAGCCAGTCCGGATGTGCGGTGTACAGGTCGCGCCTCACGCGCCGCAGGGTCTCGATGTACATCGGGAAGGTTTCGGCGTGGACCTCGCGCCGGTACCAGCGCAGCGCCTCGGCCCAGCTCTTGCCGTTCCGCTTCCAGTCCACGATGGCCTGCGCCAGAGTCTTTGCGGTGAAGACGGCGTCGAAGATGCCCTGCCCGTCGAGCGGGTCCTTCTGATGTAGGGCATCGCCGACCAGCGCCCAGCCGGGTCCGCCCGGCTCGCGATAGAGGTTGCCGACGCGCTTCATGCCGTGCACGTCGGTCAGCCGCTCGGCGTTCGCCAGCCGTCGCCAGATTTGCGGCACGGCGCGCAGCTTTTCCAAATAGAAGGCCTCCGCGCTCTGCCCGCGCGCCGGCTCCATCTTCGCCGCCTGCCCCTCGATGACGACGGCCAGCGAGCCGTCGGCGCTGTCCATCAGCAGGAAGCCCACGCCTGTTTCGCCGCCGTAAGCATAGACGACCGGGCCACCCTCGTCGTAGGGCAGCGCGTTCTTCCAATAGGCGTACAGCAGAGAAGTGGGCAGGTTGTCGCGTCTGAGGTACTCGCGCGCGTTGGCCTTGCGCGCCACCAGGCTGAAGCGCCCGTCCGCGCCGACGACCAGGTCGGCAGTGAAGGTCTCTTCGGGGCAGCCGGGCGTTCTGCCCCTGACGCCCACGACGCGCCCATTGTCCCAGAGCAGGTCACTCACGGCGAAGTTCTGCCGCGCGGTCACAGTTGGCCGGCGGGCAGCGGTGCGCCAGAGCGCCTCGTCGAAGCGGGCGCGGTCAATAGCGTAGCCGTAGTCGCGCCCGAAGGCGTGGGGCACGCGGTTGACGAGGGTGAAGGCATCGCGGTACTCGGTGATCCAGCGCGTGAAGCGTGGCGTGTTGCGCGCGTACACGGCCACGTCCGCGCCGATATCCTCCAGCATCTGCATGGTCTTGGCGTAGATGGCGGGCGAGGAGGCCGGTGGTCGGCTGGGCAGCGTCGCGCGCTCCAACAGCAGCACGCGCAGGCCGGCCTGGCCGAGGCGCGCGGCCAGCGTGCTGCCGGCGGGCCGTCCGCCGACGATGACGATGTCGTAGTGAGACGAAGTCGTGTGCATAAAGCGGATGGAACGGATGAGGGTGGATGAAACGGATTTCGTCGGGAAGATTGTATCGCCGAGAAAAACGAACGCCGCTCGCAGAGGAGCGGCGCCGGTATTCGGGTGTCTGATAACTTTCATCCGCACTATGTTTGTGCGACAGCGCCATTCCGAACTACCCACACCGCCGCCTGCTCGCGGAACTCAGTCGGGAAGAGGTTGAGGTCGGTGGTGGTCAGCACTACCTGGTCGGCGCCGTTGAGCCGGCTCAGCAGGTCGCGGCGGCGGTTGCCGTCGAGTTCGGCCAGCACTTCATCGAGCAGCAGGATCGGCCAATCGCCGGAGCGGCGGCGCATCCATTCCATCTCCGCCAGCTTGAGCGCCAGCACGGCGGTGCGCGCCTGACCGCGCGAGCCGTACGTCCCCACGTCAATGCCGCCGGCGATGAAGCGCAGCTCGTCGCGGTGCGGGCCGGTGAGCGTCATCCCGCGCGCGATTTCCTCGGCGCGCGTCGCCTGCAGCTTCTGCCGGAGCCGCGCCTGAATGTCCTGCACCGAGAGCCCCACCTGATGCACCGGCACCTGCAGCGGCAGGCCGAGCTGGCCCTCCGGCGCGGCGGTCGGGTCGAAGGCCGGATGATAGGCCAGGCGGAGCGAGTCCGCGCCTGCCGTCAGGTCGCGATGGATGGGCGCGGCGATGGCCTCCAGCTCGGCCAGTGCGGCGATGCGCGCCGCCATCATCAGGCCGCCGTGCTCGCACAGTTGCTCGTCCCAGAAGTCGAGCTGGTCGGCGCTGCCGCCCTTTTCCTGCAATTGTTTGAGCAGTGCGTTGCGCTGCGCAAGGACTTTGGCGTACTCGCCCAGGGCGAAGTTGTACCTCGCGTCCACCTGCGAGAGCGCCAGGTCGAGGTAGCGCCGCCGGTCGGAGGGCGAGCCTTCGACGATGGCCATGTCCTGCGGCAGGAAGAGCACTACGTTGACGCGCCCGGCCAGATCGCTCAACCGCTTCTTCACGCCGTTGACCAGGATTTCTTTGCGCAGCCGGCCCTCGCCGCCGGTCGCCTCCAGGATCAGGCGAATCTCAATGCGCAACACCTCGCGCTGTGTCTCCACCTCGGCGACGATGCGGGCGAAGGGCTGCGTCTCGTGTAGGGCGAGGAAGTTGATGAGCTGGCGGTCGCTGGCGGCGTGATGGCTCTGCGCGGTGGCGAGGTAAAAGAGCGCTTCGAGCAGGCTGGTCTTGCCCTGCGCATTCGCGCCGACCAGGATCAGCGGGCCGGCGGGCAGCGCAGACTCCAGGCGCGCATACAGGCGAAAGTTCGTGAGCGAGAGATGGCGCACGCGCATCGGAGATGAGATTCTAGCGCGGAGCGGGGAAGTGGGAAAGGAAAAAAGGTTCAGGGTGTGCACGCAAAGGTTGTCAGGGAACGTGCCGCCCCTTCGACTGCCGCTTCGACTTCGCTCAGCGTCCGCTCAGGGTGCGGCTGACATGTTCTGCGTGCACACAGGTTCAGGTATCAGGGGCCACGTGTCATGTGTCATGTGTCACGTGTCATGTGTCAAGGGTCATGTGTTTCTTCGTTGCAGTAGTTTCAGGATGCGCGGGGCGAAATCGGCAAGGTTGTGCAGGCCGTCTGCAAAAGCGCGGCGCGTGGCGCTGCTTCCGCCGATGATGAACGTGGGCACAGGGTTGCACGTGTGGCGGCGGTGGCTCAGGTCTTCGATGTTGCCGTGGTCGGAAGTGATGATGATCAGGCCGGAGGCATCGTCCCAAGCCTCGAGCAGGCCGCCGAGCACGGCGTCGAACGTCTCCAGCAGAGCGCGCGCCTCGGCCAGCGAGCCGCGATGGCCGGCGTAGTCGGTGAGCCAGTGCTCGAAGAATGCGAAAGGGTAGGCGCGGGCAGCCTCGGCCAGCCTGCGCCCGGCCTCGCGCGGCGCGTGCAGCGGCACGTCGGTCAGGCCGAGGTGCGTGTGCCAGCCCTGATTGGTGAAGTCGGCGGCGAGGGCGCGGCCCGCCCGCAAGTCATCACCAGTCCGCAGCGGAAGGCCGGCGGCGGCGACGGCCAGCGGCACAGCGGAATAGCTGCGCCGCCCGGAGGCAATGGCCTCGAAGTAGCGCGCCGGGTAGGCAGAGAGCAGCGCGGCGTCCAGCCCGCGACTCTTCAACTGAATAAACAGCGACTCGCGCCGGATGATCTCGGCGATGGCCGCGTTCGGCTTCGGCCCCCAGTGGTAGCCGATGGCCTGCGGCACGTTGCGCCCGGTGAGGATGGTCGCCTGCCCGGTCGCCGATTGCGGCGTTCCGGCCACGCCCAGGCAGGCATCGGTCGGGAGGAAAAGCGCGCGCGCCGACTCGGTGCGTGGCGTGTGCGCCAGCAAACGCCGGCCGTTCAGCAGCCCGGTCAAGTTGGGAAGGTGAGCGGTGACGAACGGATTGTGTTCGGGGTCGTCCGCGCCAAGGCCGACGCCGTCCAGGAAGAGGAAGAGGAGATTGAAGATTTGAGATTGGGGATTGGAGATTGAGGCCGGCACAGTGAAATCCCAAATCCGCAATCACAAATCCGAAGTTCTTTCGAAGTAGTACCAGGCCGAAGGCCGGCCCGTCCCCTGCTCGTAATTGGTCAGTGTGAAACCTTCACGGAACAGCGCCTCAACCTGTGCGCGGGTGAGACCCCAGAGTTTGTGCCCCGCCTCCGGCTGAAAGGCGTAGAGCAGGAACCGGCCGCCCGGCTTGAGCCAGCGCTTCAGCCCGGTCACGTAACCGGCGCGCCCGGACTCGGTGAGTGAGTGGAAGCAGCCCATGTCCAGCGCCAGGTCGTAAGGGCCGGGCAGGGCGAGCTGCGCCAGTGTCGTCACATCGGCGACCAGGAGCGTAACCCGCTCTTCCAGGCCGCGCGTTTTGCGTTTGGCTTTTGCAATTGCAGCGGGGATGAAGTCCAGCCCGGTGACGCGCCAGCCGCGCTCCGCTAGGTAACGGACGTTGGTGCCCGTGCCGCAGCCCAGGTCGAGCGCGTTGCCGGGCGGGCGCGCCGCGATCTCCCGCACCAGCTCCGGCGCCGGGATGCCCGAATCCCACGGCGGCTTGAAGAGGTAGAACCAGGCAAACGTCAGCCGGCGGCGCAGGGCCTCAAGATTCGCCATGCGCGCCGCTTATGGCATCGCGCACGGCAGCAGCGTTCAGCTCACCTACCGCGCGCCAGATTTCCCGCCCCTCGGCGTCAAACAGGATGAAGGTCGGGGTGAAGTGGGCGTTGAGCTGGGCGCTCAGCTGTCGGCCCGGAGGCGACGACATATCGAGACGGACGACGCTTATCTGGCCCTTTAACTCCGCCTCCAGGGCATCCAGCGCAGCTTCGGCGGCCAGGCAGCCGATGCAATACTCGGAGTAGAACTCTATCAGCACAGGAGTGCGCGACTCGCGAATCACGAGGTCTGCCGGCGCAGTGTTAGGCGTCAGGCCTGTTCCAGGCCGTAGCCAGACCCAAATCACCACCAGAGCGGCGATGGTCACGCCGAACACGCTCAGTTTGCGACGGTTGAAGCCCGTGAGGGCCAGCCAGGCGGCCAGGCCCAACAGCAGCCCGGCAGCCAGAAAGACGTATGAGAACTGATTCAACAGCGTGAGCATTGCTACCTCCGAAAGCGGCGATGAGGCAGGCGCCCGCCAGGGACGGGAACATGACCTGTAGAAACGGGGAGGCTGCCTTGATGATAACACCGTTCTGGCCGGCGCTGAAACACAGATTTGCCCGCAAAATAATTGTGCAAGCGTTCAGCCGGTGGCATCCGGCGGACGGCATCCAGCTTCGAATCCGCTGGAAACATGCGACCGTGGCCTGCAGGTTCATTCGCGGGGGTGGGCCATCATGACCGGCCATCTCGTGCGCGCCCATCTCGGTTCAAAATTCGTTGACAATGGGCTTTTCCCCTGTTACCATCCTACGCGCTCTGCCTGAATGAAATCTCTCAGCCCTTGAACCCCGCCGCCCGGCGTTCTCGGCTGACGGCGTCGCGCGGTGCTCCGGGCTTGACCCCATTGGAGGCTGTGTCACCTTTATGAAAGAGTATGGAACCGAAGCCATCCGCAACGTCGCGCTGGTAGGCCACAGCGGCTCGGGCAAAACGTCGCTGACCGAAGCGTTTTTGCTCAACACCGGCGTCACCACACGGCTGGGCAAGGTCGAAGACGGCACGACGGTGTCCGACTTTGAAGAAGAAGAACGTCGCCGCCGCATCTCGATCTCCACCTCCGTCATCCCGCTCGAATATCGCGACCACAAAATCAATTTGCTCGATACGCCGGGCTTCACCGACTTCGTCGGCGAGGTCAAATCGGCGCTGCATGTGGTGGAGGGCGCGCTGGTGGTGGTGGATGCCGTCGCCGGCGTCGAGGTCGGCACCGAGCTGGTCTGGAGCTATTGCGACGAGTATCGCCTGCCGCGCTTCGTAGTTATCAACAAACTCGACCGGGAGAACGCAAGTTTTCAGCGCACCCTGAACGAGGTGCAGGAACGCTTCAAGGCCAAGCTCATCCCCGTCCAGTTGCCTCTCGGCGAGCAGGCCAACTTCAAAGGCGTCATCGGCCTGCTTTCCATGAAGGCGCGCCTGGGCAGGGGCGACCAGCTGGCCGACATCCCTGCCGAGTATGTGGAGGCGGCCCAGGCAGCGCGCACCGCGCTGATGGAGGCCGCCGCCGAAGGCGACGACGCACTGATTGAGAAATATCTGGGCGGCGAAGAGCTGACGCAGGACGAGATCGTGCGCGGCTTCCACAACGCCGTCAAAGCCGGCCTGTTCGTGCCGGTGTTCGTCACTTCAGGCACAGCCAACATCGGCACCGTGCCGTTGCTGGACTCCATCCTGCGCTACCTGCCCGCGCCCAACGAGCACGCCCGCAAGGTGCACGTCAAGGACGGTGAACAGGAGCTGACCAGCCAGGACTCCGGCCCGCTGTGCGCCTACGTCTGGAAGACCACCGCCGATCCGTTCGTCGGCAAGCTGACCTACGTGCGCGTCTTCTCCGGCCAGCTCGTCGGCGATGGCCGGGTGTGGAACCAGCAGAAAGGCGTAGAGGAGCGCACCGGCCACACGAACGTGGCGCGTGGCAAGGAGCTGATTGCGGTCAAGAGCCTGCACGCCGGCGATATCGGCGTGCTCGCCAAGCTGAGTGCCACGCAGACCGGTGACTCGCTCGGCGACAAGGCCAACCCGGTGACGGTGGACCCGCCCACGTTCCCGCGCGCGCTGTACGCCGTGGCCCTGGCCCCCAAGACGCAGGCCGACTCCACCAAGATCAGCCCCACGCTCACCAAGCTGTGCGAGGAGGACCCGACGCTGCGCTGGCGCCAGGAGCCGGCCACCAAGCAGACCCTGCTGGAAGGCATGGGCGATCAGCACATTGACGTGGCCATCCGCCGCGCCGAATCCAAGTTCGGGCTGGGCCTGACGGTCGAACCGCCCAAAGTGCCGTACCGCGAGTCCATCACGCGCAAGGCCGAGGGCCATCACCGCCACAAGAAGCAGACCGGCGGCGCTGGCCAGTTCGGCGAAGTCTTTCTGCGCATTGAGCCGTTGCGCAACGGCGCAGAGTACGAGTTCGGCGACGAGTTGGTGGGCATGAACCTCTCGCGCAGCTATCTGCCGCCGATTGATAAGGGCATCCGTTCCGTGATGGAGACCGGCGTCATCGCCGGCTATCCGGTGACCGGCGTTAAGGTCATCGTCTATGACGGCAAGGAACACCCGGTGGACTCTAAGCCCATCGCCTTCGAGACCGCCGGGCGCGAGGCCTTCAAGAAAGCCGTCGAGGCGGCCAACCCGGTGCTGCTCGAGCCGATTATGCGCCTGCGGGTAACCGTGCCGGAGGCCAACATGGGCGACGTGCTCGGCGACTTGAACACGCGCCGCGCGCGGGTGCAGGGCATGACCACCGAAGGCGGCAAGAGCGTGATCGAGGCCGAGGTGCCGCTGGCCGAGGTGCTGCGCTACGTCACCGACCTGCGCTCCCTCACCGGCGGGCGCGGCGTCTTCAGTCTGGAGTTCGAGCGCTACGACGTGGTGCCGGCCCACATCGCCCAGCCCATCATCGCTGCATACAAGAAGGAGAAGTCGGCGGAGAGCGAAGAGTAAGCCGGCGCGCCGCTTTGACGAAAGAAAAAGACCTCGCTTTCCAGGTGAGGTCTTTTTTGTTGGCTGAGCTATGGCCTTTCGCCCAGCACGACGCGCACGTCGCGCTGCTGACCCTGGCGGATGACGGTCAATGTGACCGTCTGGCCGGGGCGCGTGCGATTGATGAGGTAACTCATCAAATCTTCGAAGTCCTTCACCGGTTGGCCATCAATAGCGATGATCAGATCGCCGTCGCCGGCCAGGGTGCGGCTGCCCGAATCGCCGCGCAGCCCGGCCTGTTCCGAGGGGCCGCCCGCCGTCACTTCCACCACGTATGCGCCCGTCGTCTGCGGCAGGTTCAGCTCTTCAATCAACGACAGCGGCAGCTCCGAGCGCGCGCTGATGCCGAGGAAGGGATAGACAAAGCGCCCGTCGCGGATGAGGTACGGCACGATCTGGCGCACGGTGTTCGAAGCGATGGCGTAGCCGACGCCGGAGTTGACGCCGCTCTCGGTGCTGATGGCGCGGTTGACGCCGATGACCTCGCCGGTGAGGTTGAGCAGCGGCCCGCCGGAGTTGCCGGGATTGATGGGCGCGTCCGTCTGGATAATGTCCGGTGCGGAGAACTGCCGCCCGCTGCTGATGTCGGGCGCAAGCAGCCGACCCAAGCCAGAGATGACGCCGACGGTCATTGTGCCGGCGCGGCCAAACGGGTTGCCGATGGCAATAGCGCGCTGACCCACCTTCACCAGATCGGAGTCGCCGAGCGGCAGCGGCTGCACGCCCTCCGGCAGGCGATCCACTTTCACCACTGCCAGGTCGGAGTCGATATCCACACCCACGACCGTGCCGCGCACCTTCAAACCGGAGGCAAAGTCCACCTCGATGGTCGTTGCACCCTCCACCACATGCTGATTGGTGATGATGTGGCCCTCCGTATCGTACAAGAAGCCGGATCCCTGGCCGAAGTCGTTATTCGGAGTGGTCACACTCAACGAGACGACTGCCGGGTTGGCGCGCTCGTACAGCGCAATGAGCGCCTCTTCCTCGGAAGAAGTGATGGTGACCGGCGGCAGGGCCGGCGCGGGGGCGGTGATGATGACGGGCGCCGGCTGCGTAATGACCACCGGCGCGACGGTGGGCAGAGGCAAGGGCAGCGTCCCGCTCAGCGTACAGGCCAGGCTGGTAAGAAGCAGCGCAGTGACGATGGCAGAGATGCGTAAAGAATTAGACATGACAACTTCTCCAAAGCGAAACCAGATGCAGCAACTCATCACTTCATGCGAACTTTAGCGCGTTCGGATAAATTGCAGGTGAGTCTTTGCTTATTTCTTGCGGAGCGCGGCCAGCTCTTTGAACAACTGGCGTTCTCGTTCGCTGAGGTGGGTGGGGATTTTGACCAGCACCCGCGCGTATAGGTCGCCATACGATTGCGGGTTGCGCAGTTTGGGCATGCCGCGCCCGCTCAGGCGAAAGACCTTACCGGACTGCGTCTCCGGCGGGATGGTGAGCACCACATCGCCACCCAGCGTATGCACCTTGACCTCGCCGCCGAGCACCGCGGTGTACAAGTCCACCATCAGGTCCATACGCAAATCGTCGCCGTCGCGCTGGAAGGTCCCATGCGGCAAGACGTTGATGACCAGGTACAGGTCGCCGGGCGGGTCGCCGGGCGCGCCTTCGCCTGCAATGCGGACACGGGTGCCGGTCTTCACGCCGCGCGGGATGTCCACCTTGCGTTCCTGCGCGCCCTTTTGCAGGGTGCGCGTAGTGCCGTGGTAGGCCTCCTCCAGCGTCACGTCCACCGGCTGCTCAATGTCCTCGCCGCGCATCCGCACCCGGGTGCGGTACTGCGTGCCGGCGCCGCCGAAGCCACCGGCCTCGCCAAAGAGCATGTTGAAGAAATCGGAGAAAGTGTTGCCACCCATTCCCGCCTGCCCGAACAAGTCCTTCAGGTCGCGGTACTCGACGCGCGTCCCGCCGCCCATCCACTGGCTCCAATCGAAGCCGCCGCCGGGCCGCCCGGCGCGTTCCCATTGAGCGTAGCTCGAACCAAGCTGGTCGTAACGCGCGCGCTTCTTGGGATCGCTGAGCACTTCATAGGCCTCGTTGATGTCCTTGAACTTCTCCTCAGCGGCCTTGTTGCCCGGGTTCTTGTCCGGATGATACTTCTGAGCCAGCTTGCGGAAGGCGGCTTTGATTTCCTTCTCCGTCGCCGTTTTGCCTACACCCAGAATTTTGTAATAGTCCTTGTATTCCATAGCGAGGGAGATTCTAGCTGAAAAAACATCGGACGCGCGTTAGACCCCGGCGGCGCGGGCGAAGCGCTTCGTCGGTGCGCTTTTCTAGCGGTGCCTGCGGGGCCTTCGCCACCGGTGTTTCCTCCAAACCCCCAAACGTGCTATAGTTCGGCTCATGCCCACGCAGTCCGAGAAAATCCTGGTCGCAGAAGGCGAGTCGGAAGTGCTTGACCTGGTCGCCCAGCAGGTGCTGACTCCGCTGGGTTATCCCGTCGCCACCGCAACCAACGGCCCGGCGGCGCTGCAGGCCGCCCTCAAATTTCAACCGGATATCCTCATCACAGCGTTCGACCTGCCGGGCCTCTCCGGCCTAGACCTGCTCACAGCGCTGCGCAGCCAGCAGTCCTCCGCCTACGTCATCATGCTTGGAACGAAGGGTTCGGAGCAGCACATCCTTGAGGCCCTCCGGCTGGGCGCGCGCGATTATCTGACCAAGCCGGTGCGCGAAGCCGAGTTAGTAGCAGCCCTCGACCGCGCCACCGAAGAGCTGCGCCTGCGCCGCGAGCGCGAGCAGCTGGCGCAGAAACTGACCCTGGCCAACCAGCAACTGGAGCGACGACTGCGCGAATTGACCACGCTCTACGGCATCGGCAAGGCCGTCACCGCCATCACCGACCTCAACCAGCTGTTCGCCCGCCTGCTGGATGGCGCGCGCCAGGTGACCGAGAGCGAGATTGCCTGGCTGATGCTGACCGACGAGCAGCACGCCAACAAACTCGTCCTGCGCGCCACGCGCAACGTGCCGCCCCTGGCCGGCCTCAAGCTCAACCAACCGTGGGACGACGGCCTCTCCAACCTGTTGCTCCTCTCCGGCGAAGGCATCACCCTCGCCGGTGAGCCGCTGGCCAAGATGAACGCCGGGCGCATCGTCAAAGCGGCGGTGGCGGTGCCCATCAAGGCCAAAGACCAGGTGATGGGCGTGATTGTGGCCGGCAACAAGACCGGCAAGCCGTTCACCGAACGGGATCAGGCCATGCTCTCCGCCGTCGCCGATTACGCCACCATCGCGCTGATGAACGCGCGCCTGTTTCAAGAGATTGAAGCGCGGGCGCGCGCGCTGCAACTTTCCTACGACGAGCTGCGCAAGGCGGGTGGAGACGCTGCCGCGGCGGCGCGCTTCAAGGAAGTGCAGAGCCGGCTGCAACACATTCACGCCAGCCTGGATGCCGTGTTGCGTGGCGAGGTCGGCCCACTCTCGCCCAAGCAGGCCGAAGTGCTGCGCCTGATCGCCGACCGCATTGACCAGATTCGGCGCAGCGCCGCCGAAGGCACAACTGCCTAATTCCTCATGGCGCTGGCGAAAGTTCTCGTCGTTGACGACGTCGCCCACATGCGCGAAGTAGTGGCCGACTACGTCTTGCGGCCCAACGGCTACGCGGTGCTCATGGCCGAGAATGGCGAACAGGCGCTGGAGATTGCCCAACGCGACCGGCCCGACCTCATCATCAGCGACATCAAGATGCCAGGCCTTTCCGGCTTAGACCTGCTGCGGGCGGTGCACCGTGACCGGCCCGGCCTGCCGGTCATCCTCATCACGGCCGAAGGCTCCGAAGTTATTGCCCAGCAGGCGCTGCGGGCCGGCGCCGCCGATTACTTCATCAAGCCCTTCGACCCGGATGAGCTGCTGCAATCGGTGGAACGCGCGCTACGGCGGTCGGGTGCAGCCGCGCCGGCTTCGGCCCCAAGCTTCCCACAAGCGCCGGCGTTGACCCCGGAAACCTGCCTACACGTCCTGACCGTAATGGACGATGCCGTGCTGCTGTTGGACCATACCGACCGCGTCATCTGGCAAAACACTGTGGCTGCGGCGCTGAACCTCGCTTCGGAAACAGGGGCGGTGACCAGCCCGGATTTGGCGGCGCTGCTGGCACGTCGCCTCGACCGCGGGGAGATTGTGCTGGACGATGGCCGCAGCCTGGAGGCCCACCTCACCTTGCTGCATGACGGCGGGCGTGTTGCCGTGTTGCGCGACGTGTCCGTGCTCAAACGGCTGGAGCTGGCGAAGTCCGACTTCGTAGCCAGCATCGCCCACAACCTGCGCACGCCGCTGACCACCATCCTTGGCTACATCGGGCTGCTGGAACGCGCCGGCCCGCTCAATGCTGCGCAAGCCGAGCACATTCGCCGCGCACGTGCCGCTGTTGATGAGATGTCGTCCATGCTGGACGAGTTACTCAACCTAAAACAGCTGGAGAGCGGCCACACCGCCCAATATGCCGTGGTGGACATCAGCCAGCTGGTCACTCAGGTGGTGGAGGCCTTTCGGCCTCAGGCCGCAGCGAAATCCATTTCCCTGACCAATGCTGCCGCTTCGGATCTGCCGCCAGTCTTCGGCCATCCCACTCGATTGCGGCATATGTTGAGCAATCTGGTGGAGAACGCTATCAAGTACACGCCCAATAACGGCGCCGTGAGCGTGGTGACGTATGCTCAAGGCGAGTTCATCCTCGTCCAGATCAGCGACTCGGGGATCGGCATCACGCCAGCCGATCAACCCTATCTGTTCGACGAGCTCTTCCGCCCCGAGGCGGTGCATGGGACTTACGGCGGCCTGAGGCTGGGTCTGTTCCTGGTCAAGCGCATCGTGGACGAGCACAACGGCCGCATCTGGGTTGAGTCTCGCCTCCACGAGGGCAGCCGCTTCACGGTGATGTTGCCAGTGATGAGGGCAAAGACGTAGAAAGTAGCGGGTCAACGGCAAAAAAACCCGCGATTGAAGCGGGCTGCTTTCTACTCTCTACCTCCCCCTCCCCCTCATGTGCAGCCCTCAATCTGAAAGCTCAAACGTAATTGCTCAGCCTTTCTGATTTGTCCACAGATCACGCAGATTTTCGCAGAAAAAAGTCTGTGATGATCTGCGACATCTGTGGATTCGCTAGTCTATCGGCGATTCTGGCCCGAGCAGTGACGTTAACTTCGAATCTCCAATCCCCAATCTCCAATCTCCAATCCCCAATCCTTCACTTCTTCTCTGCCCTAACCTCGTCGTCGTCCTCCCAGCCGATAATCCACACGCACAATCCGGCGACAAGCACGGTGGCGACGATCAGGGCGATCCACTGGTGAACGAGCAGGCCGACGTCGCGCGCCTCGAAGGCGACGATGGCGACCATGCCCGCGGCCAGCACCACCCAGGCCGAGAGCTTCGAATGAGACTTTATCCATTCAAGTAAAGTGGTCATAGATGAGTGAACGATTGGAGGTAAAGAGAAACCGCTTTGCGGCGTTTCTGTCTTCTTCTCCGAGAACTATACTGGCCTCAGCACACGGTCTTCCCTGAGCTTTTTGAATAACATGCCGGTTTCAGGCGGCTGGGACTCGCGAGCCGCGGCGCGCCAGGCGTCCACGCCCAGTTTCTCCGGTGCTTGTGGTGTATAGCCGCTGTCCTTCAGCACTGTGGCTGCTGCCGGCGCGATGTCAAGCGGCAGGAACACGAGTGCCGCCTCGCACTGCAACTCGCGCGAGGCTGTCTCCACCGCCTCGAACAGCGGCGGCGCTACCACCTCCAGTGCCACGCCCGGCCCCAGATAGAACTCATCTACGCGCGAGACGAGGTTCTCGACCTTGAAGCCGGCCACGGCGGAGAGCGCGCCGCCCAGGTTCGCCAGCATGTAAGCCTTGTCGCCGAAGGCGGCAATCACGTCGGCGCGCGTCAATTGGCGCCGGCCGCCGGTGGCCTGTCGGATGAAGGCGGCAATGGCGTTGGCGTCGCTCGGCTTACCGCGCCGCACCTCCACCGACTTGAGGCCATCCTGCGTCGGCGTGCTGACCAGCACCTCAGTATTAATCTCGGTTCCGGCGGCGCTCAGGCGCGCCATCACTTTACTGAAGGCCTCTTGCACCTGGTTCCAGGTCTCTTCGAAAGTTCCGCTGTTGTCAATCACCACGGTTGCGGCCTTGATTTTCTCGGCTTGAGGCGGCTGAGCGGCGATACGCTGACGGGCCTCCGCTGGCGGAAGCTTCCGTTTTTCCACGAGCCGTGCCAGCTGCACCTGCTCAGGCGCATGCACTACCCAGAGCGCGTCGCAGTCCTTCGCTGTGCCACTCTCGATGAGCTTGATGGCCTCGATGACGCAGATGTTCGCTTTGGCGCGCCTAATCAGCACATCGGTGGCTTGTTTGACCAGTGGGTGGATGATGGCTTCGAGCCGCGCCAGCGCCTCTGGGTCGTTGAAAACAATCCGCGCCAGGCGGGGGCGGTGGATATCGCCTTCGGGCGTCAGCACCCACTCACCGAAGAGTTTGACCACGGCGGCGTAGGCCGGGCCGCCTTTGGCGATGGCCTGATGCGAGAGCGCGTCGGCGTCAATGCTGAAGGCCCCCAGATGCTCAAGCATTTTGCGCACCACGCTCTTGCCCGTGGCGATGTTGCCCGTTAGCGCGATGACATATTTTCCCGGCCAGCGACTCATGTGCACTCCGTCGGAAGGGTAAGCGGGATTGTAGTGGCGGAGGGCAGGGGTGTCAAAGTGGTGAGGGAGGCGAGGGGCATGTATCACGTACCACGTAATCCGTATTCCGTGTTGCGTTTCTTGCGAGAGATTGGGAGGTTCATTTGTGCCCACTCGCCTTCATTCGTGTAAATTCGTGTCTTACTCTTGGTTGCGAGCAATGGCGGCTGGCGCGCTTCAGCTGTGAATGGGCGCGACCTGTCAGGAACGCTTCGTGCTCATTCGCGTTCATTCGTGTCCATTCGTGTCGCTCTCTCGTGGGCGGTCATAGATGGTGCACTTCAAACACAAGCGGGCATCACAAACGCTTCGTGCTCATTCGCGTTCATTCGTGTAAATTCGTGTCCTCCCGGAAGCCTTCTTCCTGCCGTGTGATCTTGCCTTAGTGCTCTTTGCCTTAGTGCTCTTCTCGCTCAGGGCCGGTCGCCGCGATAGACGTTGTTCCCGGCGGCAATATAGAAGCGTTTGTTCGCGTCTATGGCCAGCGCGCTGATGGAGGCGGGCAGCGGCTTGGCCGGCTGGAACTGGCGCGTGAAGTTGAGCTTGAGGCTAAGCTGGTACAACCCATTGTTCGCCGGGTTGATGAGGAACAACGACGGCTCGGGTGGCTCGTCATAGATGATGCCGGCCGGCTGGGTCAGGTCGGCGAGGCGCTCGCCACTGCTGTAGCCGGGGCGTGGGTCGTTGAAGGGTAGCGTCTCTTGGCAGGTTCCCGAGTCGGTTGCCGCCATGCGCAAGCAGCTGGAGAGGCGGCCATCGCGGCGTTGCAAAAAGACCTCGCCGTTGGCGATGACGAAATCGGTCACGTCCTTCAGGTCGTAGATCACGTCGCCGAAGTACGGGCGCGGCGCTTCTGTAAACAGACCGCCCGAAGCCTGATATTGCCAGAGCTGGTTCTGCCCGATGTCCAGGATGTACAGGCTGCCGGAGTACAGCTCCAGGCCGATGGGCTGCACCCAGCCCACATCGGGCGCGGGCAGGTAGCTGCCGAGCGGCGGCTCGCCGGTCCGGCAATAGAGCAGGCCGCCGGCGCTATCCAGCGCAATCACCGAGTCGGACTCAGGGCCGGGCACCACGCCGATGTCTATCAAGGGGCCAAAGGTGAGCGGGCCGAGCGCGCCGCTGGCACAGGTGAAACTCTCATCTACGGCATAGACTCCGACAGCATTCTGTGCCAGCCGCCAGACGCGGTTGTGCATCGTGTCGAGAGCGTACACGTCACGGCCCACCGGCAACACGCGCGTCAGTCTGGAGTCGCGGCCCACACCTGACGGTAATAGCGGCGTGTAGGTCACGCGCGTTGTCCACGTCAACTCATCGAGGCGGCCCTGCGCTTCCAGCCGCAGTTGCTCAATCTCCGGGTTGCCTGGCTTGAGCATCTCGGCGCGTTCGATCCACTGCAGGGCAGCCTCCCAATGCGGGCGTGCGGCCAGCGGATCGGGTGAGTGGCGCCCATTAGAGATGGCCAGTTGCGCCTGTTGCAGTGCCTCATCGAACTGCTGGCTCTGTCCGATCTGCGCGTAGATTAGCAACGCGATTGCGACGACGACCGGCGGGAAGCCGAGGGCAATGCCGATCTGCACCGAAGTGGGCACGACGAACAAACCATCGCGCTGCATCATGCCCTCCGGAAGGATGCGCGCCAGCAGCCGGCGGAAGCTGCGTGCCATCTCGGTCAGCGTGACGGCGAAGGCGCGGCCAAACGAGCGCAGGCCGTGCTGTGCATTGGCGACCACGCCGCTCAGGTCAATGCGCGCGCGCTCTTCGGTTGCGGCCTTCGGCTCACTCCGGAGTGGCGGCGGCTCGGTTTCCAGGAAGGCCTGCGGCTTGGCAGCAGGTTCTTCGGCCTGACGGTGTTGGGCCACGTTCACGCCGTTGCGTGCGGGCGGCGGAGCGCCGGCCAGGTCGGCCTTTGCAACATCTGCAACATCCACAGCCACGGCTGCCGGCGCAGTTGCCGGCCTGCTTTCGGTTCGTGGGTGCAGGCGGCCCGTCCACTCAGCGAGCGAGACTCGTGGCAGTGCGGGGAGGGGGAGGCGGACGGGAACAGCGGGAGGTGCGGCCTCGGCGGGCAGCGGCTCGGGCGGCTCGGCGCTGCCCACGACGCCTGACGGCTCCAGACGCGCCAGCAGCGCAGTGAAGTCACCGGCGGCGGCGGCCTTGAGGCGCTCGGCGGCGGCGCTCAGCGTCGCCAGCTTGCCCAGCCCGTTCAGGCTCGGCTCGCGCCAGTTCGCATGGTCACTCAGCACGAGGTATGCACCCAGCGTGAGGGTGGTGTGGAAGTAGTGAGCGTCGAGTGTATCGCTCAGGCCGAGGGGGCGGCCTGCTGCAGCGGCGCGCTGTACCAGATCGCCCTGCGCTACCATGACCGTGCCTGGCCCGCACCAGACGGCGTAAAAGTCACTCTGCCGCAGCACGGCTACGATCAGGCTGGCCTGCATGGGCTTGCTGCCGGGCAGGCCAGCGGTCAGGTTGCCGTCGAGCAGATTTTTATTGACGGCGTTCAACGCCTGACGCGCTGCAGCGGTCACCGAGCCGGGCGAGCCGAAGTAAACGTTGGCTGCCAGGTTGAGCAGCTCGGCGTAGCGCTCGGATTCAACGGTATGGCGCGAGCGCAAGGTTAGGCAGAGCAGCAACGTGTCCTTTTCGCGGCCCCGCGCGGCTCGGCGCGGTGCGATGAAGGTTGCCATTCCGGGCGGCTCATCCAGCGCCATCTGTCCGGCAACGACTCGGAAGGGGAGCGTATCCACGTCGTAACGTGCAGGCATAGCGGTTGGGATTATAGATGAGGCGTCTTGAATAGCAAGCATATGACGTGTGGATGCAAGGTATGTGCCGCTTCACCTGATGTTTCGATAGCGGACGGCCTGAGTCTTGCGCCAAGGCGGTTTAGCGACTCTGCCAACACAAACCATCTTAAGCACACCTTAACCTATGCGCAGCTTCGGTATAATGCGCGCATCTCGGATTGATGTAGTAACCCTTTGTCTTTTCCTTGACCATGTCTTCCTCGCGGTCCACAACCGATTCCCTCTACGAACAAAAGGGCTGGAGCCAGTATTTCATCTACCTCATCGAGACATTGGCCGACCCGGATGCCGGCGTGCGCGCCCGAGCGGCGCGCCTCCTGGGCGAGAACCGCGAGCCGCAGGCCATCGGCGCGCTTGCCAGCCTGCTGATGGACGACCCGGACATGCGCGTGCGTCAGCAGGCCGCGCTGGCGCTGGGCCGCATCGGCGCGGTGGAGCCGCTGATGGATGGGCTGCAGTCGCCCGATATGCAGGTACGTCTGCTCATCACGCAGGCGCTCGGCAGCATCGGCGACCCGCGCGCCATTAAACCCCTCATCACGGCGCTGCGCGATACGCATGTCGAGGTGCGCAGCCAGGCCGCTTTCGCCCTGACCAAGATCGGCGCGCCGGCGGTGGAGCCGCTGCTGCTTGCGCTGCGCCATACCGACCCGGTAGCGCGCTGGAGCGCGGCCCGTGTCCTCGGCAGCATCGGCGATTCACGCGCCGTGCCTGAGCTGGAGCGCCTGCTCGACGACGACACCCCCATCCCCGCCCACCGCACCACCGGCGAACTCCGCGCCACGCGCCCTATCCAGACGGTAGGCCAGGCAGCGCGTCAGGCGCTTGAGCATATTCGGCAACGGAGCTGATGGATGCCTCAGGAAGTTCTCGGCTATGTGGAGATGGAGTGGACGTGCCGACGCTGCGGCACGAAGAACCCCGGCCTGAAGAAGCAGTGCCAGGCCTGCGGCGCGCAGATGGAGGCCGGCCAGCAGTTCGAGAAGCCCGCCGAGAGCGCCCTGCTCACCGACGCAGAAAAAATTGCTCAGGCCACAAAAGGCGCCGACGTTCACTGCCCGTTCTGCGGCGTGCGCAACACGGCGGATGCTCAAGTCTGTGTGCACTGCGGTGGCGACCTGACCAAGGGTCAGAAGCGCGAGGCCGGTCAGATCGTCGGCGCACATTCGACTGCGCCTGCCGCCAAAGTCAAGTGCCCGGCCTGCGCCACGGAGAATGCGCCTTCGGCGGCGAACTGCCTCAGTTGTGGATACCCGCTTGGCAACACAGCGCCCGCTGCGCCGCCGGTTGTCGCCGCGCGCCCGGCGACGCGCAAAACTGCCTCTCCGCTTGTCCTTGGCCTCGTCGCCCTGGTTGCCACGCTGTGCCTGTGTGGTTTCGGCTTCCTGATTTTCCAGGCCTTCAACACTACCGAACTGGTCGGCGTCGTACAGTCCGTGCGCTGGGAGCGCAGCCTTGGGCTGGAGGCGCGCGTGCCCGTCGAGCGCCGCGACTGGGCCGACCAGATCCCCGCCGAGGCCACCGTCGGCGCGTGCGAATCCAGGCCGCGCCGGGTGAGCAGCGCGCCGGACCCCATGCGCCGCTCCGAAAAAACCTGCGGCACGCCTTATCTCGTAGACCTAGGCAACGGCCTGAGCGAGGTGCGCCAGGACTGCGAGTATCAGATTTACGATGACTATTGCCCGTACCGGGTGCTGGAATGGCAGGAGGTAGACCGCGTGACGGCGCGCGGCGCAGACCTCAACCCGTACTGGCCACAGCTGAGCGTGGGCGACGGCCAGCGGCAGGGCCGCGCGCGCGAGTCCTATACGGTGACGTTCGTCAGCGAGGGTCGCTCGTACAACTATTCGCCGGATAGCGAGCAGGAGTTTGTGCAGTTCCAGCCGGGCAGCCGCTGGACGCTGACCGTCAACGGTCTGGGCGCGGTCACTGGTGTTGCGCCGGCGCGGTGATACAATCGCAACACGCTCTCACAGACCATCTCGGTTGAAGCGCGAGATCCTCGCGCTTCTTTGTTGTCTGCTCGTTGGAGCAAACCTACACATGACGCTCGGAATGCAACTGGATATCGTCCGTGACCCCGCCGTCTTCGACGTGCTCAAGGATGAGTGGAACGATCTACTAGCGCGCGGTGTGAGCCGCACGCCCTTCCAACGTGCCGAGTATCAACGCGCCTGGTGGGAGCACCGCGGTGGCGGCGAGTGGCCGGAGGCCGAGCTGTGCGTGGTGGTGGCGCGCGACGCCGGGCGGCTGGTCGGCATCGCTCCACTGTTCGCTGCGACCAATCGGGAGGGCCGGCGCGCGCTCCTGTTCGTCGGCAGCATCGAAATCTCCGATTACCTTGATTTCGTCGTCGCCTGTGCAGAGTTGGATGACTTCTGCGCGGCGCTGCTGGAGCGACTGACTCAGCCCGACGTTCCTCCGTGGGAAGTGCTTGATCTGTACAACCTTCCCGCCGCCTCGCCGACGCGGGCCGCGCTGGGCCGGGCGGCTGCGGCGCGCGGCTGGGCCGCCACCGAGATGAAGCTCCAGCCGTGCCCCGTCATCCCGCTGCCCGGTGATTGGGAGACCTATCTGAACACCCAGGTTGAGAAGAAGGAGCGACAGGAGATTCGGCGCAAACTACGGCGGGCCGAGGGCGGCGAGCAGAGGGTGACCTGGCGCCTCGTGGGCGCGGACGACGACTTGGCCGCCGAGGCCGATGCTTTTCTCGACCTGATGGCGCTCACGCCGGACAAGGCGAGTTTCCTCACGCCGGCCATGCGCGCCCAGTTCCGCGCCATCGTGTGCGCCGCCGCCGGGCACGGCTATCTGCACCTGACCTTCCTCGAAGTGGATGGCGTGCGCGCGGCGGCCTATCTCAGTTTCGATTTCGGCAACCGGCTGTACGTGTATAACTCCGCCATAGACCCGCGTTTCAACGCGCTCTCGGTGGGCTGGGTGCTGCTCGCCTACCTACTCCGGTGGAGCATCGCCAACAAACGCACCGCCTTCGACTTTATGCGTGGCGGTGAGGACTACAAGCTGCGCTTTGGCGGCGTGCCGGCAATGATCTACCGCGTGCAGATCAGTGCGAAGCTGCACACCGGCGATCTGGGCGGCGAGTCGCTCGTTACCGCTAATCCGGGCGAGGCCGAGTTCTTCCCGAATTAATCAAAGAAGCGGGCCCGTTCAACGAGGACGGCCCACTTCTTTCTCTCTGTTCTCAGTGAATTCTGTGGTGAGAGGCGCTACGTCGCTACCGT
Source organism: Anaerolineales bacterium (assembly GCA_025057205.1). GTDB lineage: Bacteria > Chloroflexota > Anaerolineae > Anaerolineales > UBA6663 > JANWXR01. Next base: position 21,676 of record JANWXR010000013.1, read on the forward strand.
GCGGTTTCTCAGCCGCCGCGCCGGCTTGCCCAGCACGCCTTTCACCTGCGACTCGAAATCATGGTGCGAGATGGGCTTGGCAAGGAAGCCATCCGCCAGCATGGCCTCGGCTTTGATGCGGTTCTCGCCGGTGCGCCATGCAGTGATGAAGATGATCGGCGCATCGGTCACGGGGATCAGCTCGTTGTACACTTGCCAACCGTTTGTCTCCTCCAACATCACGTCGAGAATAATGACGTCCGGCTGTTGGCGCCGGCAGGCCTCCACCGCCTGAGCGCCGTTGAGCACATACTCATGCTCGAAGCCGATGATGTCGGCCATGTAGCCGAGCATCGTCGCCATATCAGGGTCATCGTCCACAATCAGCACGCGCGGCATAGCGGCCAAAGGATAACACAAAACCGCCGCCCGAGGCGGACGGCGGTTCAGCGCTGGAGATATTCAGAGAAACGTCTCTACCCGTAGGCGAAGCGCTCTTCCTTCCATACGTCGGCCTCGTTGTGATAGCCGGCCTGCTCCCAAAAGCCAAGCCGGTCCTGCGCCATGAACTCCAGGCCGCGCAGCCACTTGCCGCCCTTCCAGAAGTACGGCGTCTTGTAGTTCTGGCCGGGGATGTGGCCGACGACGCCGCGCAGCGGGTAGCCGTGTTCGGGCGTGAGCGGCTGGCCGTCGAAGTGTGTGGCCAGCAGGAAGTTCGGAGCCAGGGCCACTTCCAGCGGCAGGTTCACCGTGAAGCCGTACTCGCAGTGTTGCAGCAGATACCTGGCGGTGGGCTTGAGCCGAATGTAGCCCTCATCCACCAACGTTTTGAGCGAGACGCCCTCCCACTCCGTGTCGAACTTGCTCCAGCGCGTCACGCAGTGGATGTCCATCTTGACCTTCGTGCGCGGCAACTTGTTGAACTCGTCCCACGTCCAGACGACTTCCTGCTCGACTTCGCCGAAGACGCGCAGAGTCCAGGTCTGCGGGTTAAAGGGCGGCACCGGCCCATAGTGCAGCACCGGGAAGCGCTGCGTCAGCGCCTGCCCCGGCGGCAGCCGGCCCTCCAGCTTCACCTGCTCTTCTTGCTCGCGACGCCCGAACATCTTATTCAACATTCTACATCGCTCCTGCTTGCGTCTCTTGAACCCAGTGTCCTATTGCTGAATTCTTCAGCCGGTAAACAATGGCAGATGCCCTAGCGCGATGATCTTTTCCCACTTTGAGCGCTCGCCCTCGGTGAGGATGGCGGCTTCGGCCACGACTTGTGCGCCTGCTCGGTTCAGCACTAACCGCATGCCCTGTAGCGTCGAGCCGGTGGAAACCACATCGTCCACCAACACCACGCGCCGGCCTGCGACCAGCTTTTGGTCTTTCTCGTCGAGATATAGCGTCTGCGGATGGCCGGTGGTGATGGAGAGCGTCTCGGCCTGGATGGTCTCGCCCATGTAAGGCTTGTAGCTCTTGCGCAGGACGACGTACGGCTTGCCGGTGCGCAGCGCCAGCGCGTGAATAAGGGGGATGCTCTTGGTCTCGGCCGTCACCAGCACGTCGTAGTCCACGCTTGCCAGTTTCTCGGCCAGGGCGTTCGCGGCAGCCTCCACCAGCTCGGTATCGCCCAAGATGTTGAGCACGGCAATGCGCAGGCCGGGCTTGACCTCGAACAAAGGCAGTTGGCGCTTCACGCCGGCTATTTCGACGGCGTAGGTCTCACGGGTCGGGGGCATGGCTTGCTCCTGAAATTTCAAACGCGCAGATGACTCTACTGCAAAAACTATGATCTCACCGCGAATCCACGAAGAGCGCGGTGAAAAGCGCAAAGGATATGTCCCTGTTTTCCTTCG
>JANWXR010000140.1 GCA_025057205.1 Anaerolineales bacterium
CTTCGGACTCTATCAGCTGTACCGGCTGAAGAAGGGCCTGGGCCGCGTGTTCTACCTGCTGCAGGTGCACCCGCGCGCCGGGCTGGCGGTGTGTGTGGAGTTTTTCGTCTGGGGGCTGGGCTGGCTGGTGTGGAGGAACGTCGGGCGCGGCGCGGTTTCGCTGCTGGCCTGGCTGGTGTGGCTGGCCGTCTTCATCTCCGCCCAGCCGCTGGTGACCGGATTCTTCGCCTGGTTCCCGCCGCTTATCCCCCTCGCTTTACTGACCGTGAACTTCGTGATGGTGATGCTCTTCATCGGCCTGGGGCTGGCCTCGGCGCGGGCGCTGCTGCGGGTCGTGGAGAAGGAGCCGCTGCCCGGCCCAACCGGCGTGGCGACGGCGTGATGAAAGGGGTGCATTTCAGATTCTTGGCCGCCCTTCGACGTGCTTCGCGACTGCGAAGCCACGGCCCGCAAAAGCAGCGGGCCTTCGCTCAGGGTGCGGCCCGGCCAAAAAATAGAAATGCACCCTGATGAAAGCGTCTGTTTGTCGAGTCAAAGAGACTTCGGGATAATACGCCTATCGAACATTGCTGGAGGTCAGCCATGCTGAGCACAGTCAGGGCGATCTTTCAAAACGGCAGGATCAAACTTCTGGAACCGATTGAGATTCCGGAAGGAACGCACATGCTTGTGACATTGCTGCTTGAAGAAGACGAGCGCTTCTGGTTGCGGGCGAGTCAGAAGTCGCTTGACGCTGTCTGGGAAAATTCAGAAGACGATGTCTATGCCGAGCTACTCACGCGCTGACGTCATCCTAGTGCGTTATCCTTTCACTGACCTGTCCGGCTCAAAGGTTCGGCCTGCTGTCGTAGTTAGCGGGCCTCATGCTTCACAAGACTTGTTCATTACGCCGCTCACCAGCCGCACCCAAAATTTGCAGTCCGGCGAATTTGTCCTGGCTGACTGGGCAATAGCCGGCCTGAACGTACCCACTGCCGTCAAGCGGGGACTCTTTACTATAGAGCCGACCCTTGTTCTCAAGACGGTCGGACGATTATCGGCTACAGATGTCGAACCACTAGAGCGATTTCCAGCTTGATTTACGGCAAGGCGTACAAAATTCGAGCTATTTTCAGTGAGTTTCCACTGTGGAGCCGTAAATCAATTAGGAATTCGCTCTAAATGCTGCGCTGCGATTATGGCTGGATCTGTAGTAATAGAGGCGCGGTCTGCTGCTTCAGTTCGCGTTCTCTCTATCCGGCGCCGGCCCGCGGCTGACGATGGTCTTCGTGCGCTTCTCCACCTCACGCCGCTCCAGCAGGACGCGCCGCCCACACTTTAGGCATTCCAAGCCGATGTCTGCGCCCAGGCGCACCACGCGCCACTCGTAGCCGCCGCACGGATGCGGCTTGCGCAAGCGCAACACATCTCCTAGCCGCAGGTCGAGGATCGGGGGAGGCATAGAAGAGAAGGAAAGATGAGAAGAGAGGGAAAGCAGGGAAACAGGCGGTTTCCTTTTTTCCACCGTTTTCCCTAATTTCCCGTTTGGTCACCATTATAGACCAGGCACCGTTGCTGACGCTGCCTCGGCCCGCTTGTTATAATCCTGCCCGCTCTCAGGAGACTTCATGCTCGGCGACCTCGACTCCCCCACCATCCTTGCCCGGGTGTTCACGCTGGTGCTGGCGTTCACCGTTCACGAACTGGCTCACGCGCTTACAGCGGACTGGCTCGGCGACCCGACGCCGCGCAACATGGGCCGCATCACCCTCAACCCGCTGGCGCACCTCGACCCCATCGGCTCGCTGCTGTTGATTTTTGCCGGCTTTGGATGGGCCAAGCCGGTGCTCACCAACCCATACAACTTCCGCAACGGGCCGCGCCTGGGCATGGCCATCGTCGCCTTCGCCGGGCCGTTCTCGAACCTGCTCATGGCGATGCTGGTCGCCATCCCCTTTCAGCTCGGCCTGCTTCAGCCCGCCGGGCGCTCGGACTCCATCGGCGGCATCCTGCCCGGGCCGAACTTCCTGCTGACCGAGTTCATCGTCATCAACATCTTCCTGATGCTCTTCAACCTGCTCCCCATCGGCCCGCTCGACGGCCTGAAGGTGCTGCGCGGCGTGGCCCCGCACGAGTGGGATGCGACCATTGACATTCTGGAACGTTGGGGGATGTTCATCCTGCTGGCGCTGGTGTTTCTTGGGCGACCCCTGCTCTCCATCATCATCGTCGGCCCGGCCAGCTTCATCATCGGCCTGCTCCTCGGCCTATGAGTCAGCGTGCGCCTGTCAAAATTTCGCTGATCGGCCTGGATCGCGTTAGCGGCTCGGTGGGCCTAGCCTTGCGCGAGCGCAAGGATTTGCGCCTGATCGGCTTCGATCGCGACAACGACATGGCGCGGCTGGCGCAGCAGCGTGGCCTGGTAGCGGAGGCGAAGTGGAACCTGATCGAAGCGGTGGACGGCGCCGACCTGGTGCTGCTGGGCGGGCCGCTGACCGACCAGCGCGAGTGGCTCAAAGCCTTCGCAACCGAACTCCGCGAACAGGCCGTGGTCGCCAGCCTCGGCCCGCTGCTTGTGCCGCCGCTGACCTGGGCCGGGGAATTTCTGCCGCCTGACCGCCACTTCGTCGCCGCTCACCCGCTGCTCAACCCGGCGCTGCTGTATGACGGCGGCGTTGGCATCGAGGCTGCGCGCGCCGACCTGTTTGCGAACGGCCTGTGGGCGCTGGCCGCTGCTCCCGAGTGCGCACCTGAAGCGCTCAAGCTGCTGAGCGACCTGGCGACCTTGCTCGGCGCACAGCCTTACTTTATGGACGCGGTTGAACATGACGGGCTGATGGGCGGCGTAGATGCTCTGCCGGCGCTGGCCGCCCTGGCCCTGCTGCGCGCCGCCAACGCCTCCCCCGGCTGGCACGAGATGCGCAAGGCCGCCGACCGCGGCTTCGCCACGGCCACCTTTGCCCTCACTAACCTGGACTCTTCCACCCTCACCCTCAACCGTGAGGCCGTACTGCGCTACCTTGATGCGTTGCTGGCCGAGCTGCACCACTTGCGTGACCTGCTCGCCACTGACGACGTGCTCACCCTGAATCAGCTCATCGCCGAGGCCGCCGCCCAACGCGCGCAGTGGGCCGGCGAGCGCGCCCGCGGCGAATGGGAAAAGCAGGAGCAGCCGGCCCTGAATGTGCCGACGTTCGGCGAGTCTTTGAGCCGAATGTTCGTGGGCGGGTTGTTCCGCAGGGAGAAGAAAGCTTAGTGGGGTGGTCGCGTGGTCAAATGGTCATTGGGTCGAATCGTCGGCCAGTCAACACATCATAAAGAAACGGATCAACGTCTTTATCGGCCTATTGCTTGTCCGAAGCGGAAAGATGTGTTCCGGGAAGCGGCCGCCGCGTTATTTCCCCAGGCCGACGTGTTTGGGACACAGTTTTCCAATTGCATAGGCTTCCAGAAGTGCTCGCTTTCTTGCATCCGCTAATTTTGAGATATTGGTAGCTATACACTGTGTCTCGCAGGCTTGCCCCGTTGCCTTTCAAGTATTCAGCTGTGAACGACGATGAGCCATAGAGATGATTTGTAAGTCGTTGACGGAGTCCGTTCTTGCCATGAACTGTCCTGCCTACGTGAAGAACGGCCTCTTTCTCGCGAATGATATACACGCCATGCTCCAACGGTGCTTCGAGTCGTTGACGTTGTTGGGGAAAAAGCCGGCGCGGCTGGTTGCACAACTCCTCGAATAGATGCTCAATTTCACGGCATTCTTGATTCGTAGGCACGATTATCCTCTCATGCCTGGGCGAGCGCCCAACTACTTGACTGCTTGACCACTCGACTACTTGATTACCCCCCAATCTCGCTCATCACCCGGTTCATCGGCACCAGGTTCTGCGCCAGGCCGTGGCCCCACGGCTTGTGATAAACGGCCTTTTTCACAAGCGCCGCTAAGTCCTCGACGGGCGCGCCGCGCCGCAGCGGCGTGAGCAAATCCACCTCATACTCGCGCAGCAGGCACATCCGCAGCTTGCCGTCCGCCGTCAGCCGCGCGCGGGTACACGAGGCGCAGAACGGCACCGTCACCGAGCTGATAAAGCCCACGTCGCCGAGTGCCCGGCTCAGGCGGTACAGCCGCGCCTCGCCATCGAGCTGGCCGTCGTTCACCGGGTGCAGCGGGCCGAGCCTCGCCTCGATCCGTGCGCGCATCTCCTGCTCGGTGACGATCTGCGCCTGCTGAAAGCCCGCCACCTCGCCGAAGCGTGAGCGCGGCCAGCATCCCTGGCAGGTGCGTTTCATCGAGATGAAACGCACCTGCCAGGGATGCTGAAGCGTGAGCGCGGCCAGGTCGGCCACGTCGTTCTCGTTGTAGCCGCGCACCACCACCGCGTTCAGCTTGAGCGGCGTCAGCCCGACGCGCTCGGCTTCGAGCAGGCCGTCCCACACGTCGTCCAGCGACCCCCAGCGGGTGATGCGCCGGAAGCGCGCCGGGTCGAGCGTGTCAATCGAGACGTTGACGCGCTGCAGGCCGGCCTCCTTCAGAGGAGCGGCCAGTTGCCGGAGCAGGACGCCGTTGGTTGTCATCGTCAGGGTGCGCACACCCGGCGTCTGCGCCATGCTGCGCACAATCTCGACGATGTTAGCGCGCACGGTCGGCTCGCCGCCCGTCAGCCGGAACTTGTGAAAGCCCAGCCCGGTGAAGACGCGCATCAGCAGCTTCAGCTCGTCGTCCTGCATCAGCTCGGCGCGCGGGCGGAAGGTCATGGCCTCCGGCATGCAATA
>JANWXR010000141.1 GCA_025057205.1 Anaerolineales bacterium
GCTGGCCGGCATCCCCGACCTGCGGGCGGTCATCGCCGACGCCCGGGAGCGCCGCAAACTCGAAGGCCGACGCACCATCTTGTTCGTGGATGAGGTTCATCGCTGGAACAAGGCCCAGCAGGACGCGCTGTTGCCGCACGTCGAGGACGGCACCATCATCCTCATCGGCGCGACGACAGAGAACCCCTACTTCGAGGTGATTGGCGCTCTGGTCTCGCGCTCGCGCATCTTTCAGCTCAAGGCGCTTGCCGACGAGGACGTGCGCCGCATCCTGCGCAATGCGCTGTCCGACCGCGAACGTGGCTTCGGCGCGCGCAACGTCGTGCTTTACCCGGACGCCGAGGCGCATCTGGTCTCCGTGGCGGGCGGCGACGCGCGCAACGCCCTCAACGCGCTGGAGCTGGCGGTGGAGACCACGCCGCCGGATGAGGCCGGGGTCATTCACGTCACGCTCGACGTGGCGCAGGAGTCCATCCAGCGCCGTGCCATCCTGTACGATAAGGACGGTGACGCGCACTACGACACCATCAGCGCCTTCATCAAGAGTGTGCGCGGCAGCGACCCCGATGCGGCGCTGTACTGGCTCGCGAAGATGCTCTACGCTGGCGAAAGCCCGCGCTTCATCCTGCGCCGCCTGCTGATCCTGGCGAGCGAAGACATCGGCCTGGCCGACCCGCAGGGGCTGGTCGTGGCCAGCGCTGCCATGCAGGCCTTTGAGTTCGTCGGCATGCCGGAGGGGGTGTATCCGCTGGTCGAAGCCACGCTCTATCTTGCTACCGCGCCCAAGTCCAATTCGGCGGGCGCCTACTTCAAGGCATACCAGAAGGTGGAGGCCGAGGGCAAGGTGGACGTGCCGCGCCATCTGCAGGACGCCAACCGCGATGCGAAGGGCCTCGGCCACGGCGAGGGCTACGTGTATCCGCATGAAGCGCCCGGCCACCATGTCGGCCAGCAGTATCTGCCCACGGCGCTGCTCGGCACGTACTTCTACTCGCCTTCGGATCAGGGTTATGAGGCCATAGTGAAGGAGCGCCTGGCCCGCTGGCGCGCGGCGCAGGAACGGGCGCTAGGCCTGACGGAAACGACTACGTTGCCGGAGTTGAGCGAGCAAGAGATTCAGGCCATTAAGCGTCGCTTCAGCCGGTGAGAGGTGTGGAGCACCGCTGTTCCGGTCAAGCGCTTCCCCGCTTTGCGTGCACGCAAAGGTTGTCAGGGAACGTGCCGCCCCTTCGATTGCCGTTTCGACTTCGCTCCGCGTCCGCTCAGGGTGCGGCTGACATGTGTTGCGTGCACACCCCGCTTTCGCAAAACCCGATTCATTCCTAAGCGGGTGATGAGAAAACGCGCTGGGGATTAGGCGTCGCTTAAGAACCCTATACAAGCTCATGACAAGCGCGAGTGGGATTGCTATGCTCATCACGCTTCGAAGCAAAGCTCAGTCTGCAGACCAAAACCTGGCCGAAGCACTCTCCCAGCGGCCTCACGAATAACGTGACTTCTTACTCTGGAGACAATCCTATGAAAAAACTGTTTGCAACCCTGATTGCGTTTGCGATTGCTCTTTCTTCGTTCGGCGCTACCGCGGCCTCCGGCCATCGGGATGCCTCGGTTTACGTCATTCATGGCATCCGGGGTGAAGACCTGGGCGCCGACCCCGCCCTTCCCGTTGATGTGTCAGTGAATGGCGCCTGCGCTCTTAAGAACTTCAAGTTCGGCGAGATCGTTGGCCCCCTCTCGCTGCCGGCCGGTTCGTACAGCATTGCGATCAGCCTGGCGGACGGCGGCGCGGGCTGCACCAATCCTCCGGTCATCGGCCCTGCCGACATCCGCTTTCGCCCCGGCGAGAACGCCACGGTCATTGCACATCTGACCGAGAGCGGCGCCCCGACCGCGAGCAAGTTCACCAACCGCGTGCGCGGCTTGAATGAGCGCAACGCCCGGCTGGTGGTGCGCCACACCGCCGCCGCGCCGACTGTGGACATCGGCGTCAACCGCGGCGACCGCGAAATCCGCTGCCTGAAGCACCTCTCTAACGGTGGCGAAGTCTTCACTAGAGTTCGCGCCGGCGAGTACAGCGTCTTCGTCTATCCGACCGGCGCAGCAACCCCGGTTGCCGGCCCGATCCCGGCCAATCTGGAAGGTGACAAGGTGACCGTCGTGTACGCGGTCGGCACGTTGTCGAAGGGCACGTTCACGGTGCTGGCTCAGGTGCTGCCCACCCACTAAGTGAAGGTTTCCGGCATAAAAGCCCATTCTTCGGAATGGGCTTTTTTTTTTCATTTCGGCGAGGCCTCAGTGGTAAACTGCAACCCACTACTGACGCGGCAGGAGGCCGCCGGATGACCCATCTGCTCTTGATCCGCCATGGCGAAAACGACTACACCCGCACCGGCAGGCTCGCCGGCTGGACACCGGGCGTCGGCCTGAACGAGGTCGGGCGCAGGCAGGCGTTGGCTCTGGCCGAAAAACTCAAGGAGGCCCCGCTGGCCGCCATTTACTCCAGCCCGCTGGAGCGCGCCCGCGAAACCGCCGCGCCGCTGGCCGAGGCAAAGAAGCTCACCATCGAAATCGTTGAGGGGCTGGGCGAGGTGCGCTACGGCGCATGGCAGGGCAAGAGCCTCAAGCGGCTGGCGCGCACCAAGCTCTGGCGCACGGTACAAAATCTACCCTCGGCCATGCAGTTTCCGCAGGGCGAGACCTTCCGCGCCGTTCAGAGCCGCGCCGTGGAAGCCGTCGAGGGCCTCGTCCGCGCCCATCCCAAAGACCAAATTGCCATTTTCTCTCACGGCGACGTCATCAAGCTCATTGTCGCTCACTACATTGGACTGCCGCTCGATTTGTTTCAACGCCTGGTGATTTCGACCGCCTCGATTACGACTCTGCGTCTCGGTCAGGGCCAGCCCGCTTTGGTAAAATTGAATGACACCAGCGGTGTTGAAGTAGCCAAGCCGCCCACTTCCAAGAAGCGCATCGCGTCTCGTCGTTCATAGTCGGTAGTTTGTGCCGGCATCTTTGCCGGAGCACGTAACTCCCCGTATCTGCAATATGGCCCGCGCGGTTTACGAACTCAACCCCGTCACCTTCCTCACCACCGGCTTCATCGGCCAGCCGGGCAAGCGCGTGTTTTACCTCCAGGCCGCGCGTGGTCATCAGGTCATCACCCTGATCGTGGAAAAGCTGCAAGTAGAGGCTTTAGCTCAAGGCATCCTCGAATTTCTGCGCGAACTGGAAGAGAGGTTTCCGAACCTGACCGCGGCGGAGGCCGATTACCACCCCGAGCAGATGCGTTTGCAGACGCCGCTCGATCCGGCCTTTCGCGTCGGCCAGATGGGCCTGGGCTACGACGCCGAACGCGACCTGGTGGTGCTGGTGGCGCAGGAGGTGACCACCGAGGAACGGAGCGTGGAAGAGGCCGGCGTCGCCCGCCTGTTCGCCACCCGCGCGCAGATGCGCTCGCTGGCCGAGCATGGCCGGCACATCGTCCGGCAGGGCCGGCCCATCTGCCCGCTGTGCGGCCAGCCCATTGACCCCGAAGGCCACTTCTGCCCGCGCCGCAACGGGCATCGTTACTGATTCTGAAATGGCTGCTTCCGACGCCTCTTCGCCTCGGGCCATCAGCGTCATCGAGATGCTCACCCTGCTGCGCGAGGGCGAGCTGAAGCTCGAAGGCCTGCTGCCGCACGGCTCCAACTACACCTTCCTGGCGCGCGTCACCGGGCAAGCCGGCGGCGCGACGCAGGTGACCTTCGCCGTGTATAAGCCCATCAAGGGCGAGCAGCCGCTGTGGGATTTCCCTGAAAACACGCTGGCGTATCGCGAGGTGGCCGCCTTCCTCGTCAGCCAGGCGCTCGGCTGGGACTTCGTGCCGCCGACGGTGTACCGCGACCGCGGCCCGCATGGCCCCGGCTCGCTCCAGTACTTCGTCCAGGCCCAGCCCGACTTTCATTACTTCTCCGTGACCGACGACGACCGGCCGGCGATGCGGCGCGTGGCGCTGTTCGACCTGCTCATCAACAACGCCGACCGCAAGAGCGGCCACGTGCTCAAGGACAGGGCAAACAAAATCTGGCTGATTGACCACGGCATCTGCTTCCACGCGCAGAACAAGCTGCGCACCGTGATCTGGGAGTTTGCCGGCGAGCCGATCCCCGACGACCTGTTGGAGGACGTGAAGGAGTTTCGCCTGCGACTGGACTGCGACGAGGACCTGAAGGCTGCCCTCAACGAGCTGCTCGACCCGCTGGAAGTGGCTGCGCTGCGTCGCCGCGCTGACCGTCTGCTGGCGACGCGCCAGTACCCGCACCCCGGCTCGGGCCGCAGCTATCCCTGGCCGCCGGTTTAGGGATGGTGGAGACGTTGCGCGAATCTTTGGAATCCACGAAGCCAAAACTACGATCTCACCGCGAAGCGGCGAAGAGCGCAAAGGATTCGCCCCTGTTTTTCTTAGCATTCTGGACTTTGGCAAATGGAACTTTTGGTGCTAGATATGGCGACTTGCTGCTTTGCCTGACCGCCATATCTTGTGTCCGAGCCGGGATTTGCCAGACCCCAGTAACTTGACTTCAGTCCAGGGTCATCACTGCACGTCTGCTCGCGGCCTAACTCAACCCGTGCTTGACCCCACAGTTGCCAGAGTCCAGTAAGCGGATAGGGCCGGTCATGCGCTGCGCCGGTCGGGTGGCAAGGGCAGCGGATGCAAGCGGATGTCTGTCAACGGATGCAATAACGGATGAACGGATTGAA
>JANWXR010000142.1 GCA_025057205.1 Anaerolineales bacterium
CGCACACATTCGTGCCCATTCGTGTTCCCCCCTCATTCGTGTCCATTCGCACACATTCGTGCCCATTCGTGTTCCCCCCTCATTCGTGTCCATTCGCACACATTCGTGCCCATTCGTGTTCCCCGTGATTGAAAGGAACCCGCCATGCTCGACCTCAACCTGATCCGCACCCAACCCGACACCGTCAAACACGCCGTGCGCGTCCGGCAGGACCCCGCGCTGGTGACCAAGGTGGACGAAATCCTCGCCCTCGACCAGCAGCGCCGCGACCTTCTCAAGGAAGTGGAAGCGCTCAAGGCCGAACGCAACCTCGTCAGTAAGGAAATCGGCCGGATGAAGGACGCTGCCGCGCGCGAGGCCAAGATCGCCGAACAGCGCCGGGTAAACGAGCGCATTGATGCGCTGGATAAACAGGTGGCCGAGGTGGACGCGCGCCTGTTCGACTTGCTCAGCGTGCTGCCCAACATCCCCGACCCGCGCACGCCGGAGGGCGCCGGCGAAGAAGACAACGTCCTCCTCAAGACCGTCGGCGAGCCGAAGACGTTCGACTTCATCCCGCTGCCGCACTGGGAGCTGGGGCCGCGCCTCGGGTTGATTGACTTCGAGCGCGGCACCAAGCTGAGCGGCTCGCGCTTCTACGTGCTGCAGGGCGCAGGCGCGCGGCTGCAACGCGCCCTCATCGCCTGGATGCTCGACCTGCACATCCGCCAGGGCTACACCGAGATGTACCTGCCCTTCATGGTCAAGAGCGATATCGTCTTCGGCGCGGGGCAGCTGCCCAAGTTCCGCGACAATCTGTATCACGATGCCGAGGAAGACTTCTGGATGGTGCCGACGGCCGAGATTCCGCTGACCGGCCTGCACAAGGACGAGATTCTGGAGCCGGGCGCGCTGCCGAAGTATTACTGCGCCTACACGCCCTGCTTCCGGCGCGAGAAGATCGCCGCCGGGCGCGACGTGCGCGGCATCAAGCGCGGCCACCAGTTCGACAAGGTGGAGATGTACATCTTCTGCCGGCCCGAGGAGTCGGATGAGGCGCTGGAGACCATGCGCGAGCACGCGGAGGAGACCTGCGCGCAACTCGGGCTGACCTACCGCGTAAAGCAACTGTGTACCGCCGACATCGGCTTCAGCGCGCGCATGACGTACGACATCGAAGTGTGGGCGCCGGGCTGTGGCGAGTGGCTGGAGGTCTCGTCGGTGTCGAATGTGGGTGACTTCCAGGCGCGGCGCATCAACACGCGCTTCCGGCGCGAAGCCGGCGCGAAGCCCGAATTCCCGCACACGCTCAACGGCTCGGGCCTCGGCTTGCCACGCACGCTCATTGCGGTGATGGAGAACTATCAGCAAAAAGACGGCAGCATCGTCGTGCCGGAAGTGCTGCGGCCGTGGATGGGCGGCATTGAAGTTATCCGATAACCGGTACGATGTGTTGCGTAGCGTATGTTCCGTGGCAAACCAGACGGCGCGCACTTCGCGCTACGAAACACGTCTCACGCAGCACGCTATGGATCCTTCGCTCGCTTTTGTTCTCGAACTCTTCTTTATCGCCCTCACCGCCGCCGTCATGCTCGTCGGGCTGATCGGCGCGGTGTTGCCGGTTCTGCCGGGGCCGTGGCTCATCTGGCTGGCGGCGCTGGGCTACGGGCTGGCGCAGCCGCTCTTCGGCCAGCCGCTCTTCGACGGCTGGATCGGCGGGATCGCCATGGCACTCATCACCGTGCTGGCCATCATCAGCCTGGCGCTGGACTGGGTGATCACGCACGGTGTGGCGGCGCGGGAGGGCGTCTCGTGGCAGGCCATCGCTGCCAGCATCGGGCTGGGCCTGCTCGGCCTGCCGTTCTTCCCGCCCTTTGGCCCGCTGGCCGGCGCGGTGCTTGGCCTGTTCCTGGTCGAATACTTTCGCCACGGCAGGGACTGGCGCAGGGCATGGGCCGCGCTGCGCAGCTACGGCAAAGGCTTCGGCCTGGGCGTGGTTGCCAACGTATTGTTGTGCCTGGTGATGATCGGTGTGTGGGGTATGTGGGTGGCGCTGGCGCTGGCGGCGGCCAGATAGGCTGCGGTATGTGACCGTATAAGACTGACCGAATCGCATAGCTTGACGCAAGCCCCCTGCATGCAACTCAATGCTGCGCCTCACTCCTCCGCCAGCTCTTCCGCCGTCGCCAGCCAGAGCAGTTTGGCCTTGCCCGAGTCCTTCAACTTCACGCAGGCCACCGTGCCTTCCTTGAAGCGCACCGACTCCCCCGCCAACTCCGTCACCACTTCACTCATATCCGGTGCATGCCCCACGAGCATCAGGCCTTTGACCTTGCCGTGCTCCTTGAGCACGTGCTTGAGCGCTTTGAGATTGAAGCCCGGTTGAAGCAAGTGATGCCCGCGCATCGCTCCGGTGAGCGCGAGTTGCTGCGCGATGATATCCGCCGTTTGCGCGGCGCGCAGGTAGGGGCTGTGCAGGATGAGGTCGAGCTTCAGGTCGCGCTTTGCCAGGCCGCGCGCGGCGGCCTCCATGCGGCGCAGGCCGTCGCTGGTGAGCGGGCGCTCCGCGTCGTTGCCGGGCCAGGACGGCCAGTTGGCAAGGCCGTGACGAACGAAGTAGAGATGCATGGCGGGTTTTGGATTGCGGATTTTGAATTTGCGGCCGATCCGAAATCAAAAATCCACAACGAGTCCACTGCAAAAAGGTGCTTCACCGCTAAGCTCGCAGAGCACGCGGAGAAATAACTCAAGGATGAACTCTATCTCCGCGGCGCGTTTTTTCAGTACACTCTACAATCGAAAATACACTTGTCCGACTCCCATTCGCTCCAGGCCTTCTTCGGCCCAGTGCGCCACCAGATGGGACTCGTCCTCCAGCGCGCGGAAGAGGGCCGGGATGGCGCGCGTATCGCCGATAAGCGCCAGAGCGCGGGCCAGCTGCACGCGAACGCGCGACTCCACTTCACGGTCGAGCGCCTCGCATAGGGCGGGCACGGCAGGTGCGCCGATTTGGATAAGCGAGTCGGCGGCCACGCGGGCGAGATACGGGCTGGGGTCGCTCAAGGCAAAAAGTAGCGGGGTGACAGCCTCCGGCGCGCGTTGTCTGCCGAGCGCATGCAGCACGGCGGCGCGTACCTCGACATCCGGGTCGGCGGAGGCAGCCACCAACGCAGACACAGCTTCCGGGCTTGGCAGAGTCCCCAGCGCCGCTGCGGCCCAGCTGCGGGTCGCCGGTTTGGTTGATGATAACGCTTCGACAAGCGCCGGCAGGTCGTCGGCGGTCACCTGCGCCAGCGCCGCCTGCGCGCGGTCATCGTCGCCGGAGAAGAGGTCGGCGAGGGTGGTCATCGGGCGTGAATCTCTGATCTCCACTCTCTTGGATTGACAAAGGAGATTAGAGATTGGAGATTACTCCGCCGGCGGCGGCACGGGCAGGTCTTCGACTCGGGTCTTGGCCCATTTGTCGCCGGTCTCGATGAGCATGACGGGGATGTCGTCCACGATGGGATATTTGCGCCCGCAGGTCTCATCAATCAGCCAGCAGTCTTTGTAGAGGGTGAGGCGGCCGGGGTCTTCGCCGGGCTGGCGCGTCTGATGTGAGACACAATAGGGGCAGCGGAGGATGTCGAGCAGATCTTGACTGATGGCCATAGGGTGAGTCTCCTTTGCAAAGATTTTAACCACAAAGCCGCGAAGGCCGCAAAGCCTGAGCTGGATTTGGATTGACTCGCATCGAATTGCGCGAATCTCACGAAACGCTTATTCACGATTCGCGCACCGTATGAAATTCGATGCTCAGCCTGTTGAATCCCCGAGAGTCTGCTCATCGCACGCTTTGCGGCTTCGTGGCTGGTTCAGGGCTTGGGCGTTGGAGCAGGTGTGGGGATGCCCGCGGTGCCCGGGCCGTACTGATAGATGGCACGCCAGGGCTGGTACTTGGTGCGCAGCGGGCGCTCATCAGCGTTGATCTGCACACCATCGCGGGTAATGATGCGCGTCACGGTTACGTCCGCCCCGGCGGCGGCGAAGTCCACCTGCTTGATCTCACCCGGCGCAAGTTCGGGGTTCTCCTCGTACAATGGCTCCGGCGGGGGAATCTCATTCTCCACTATCGGCCCAATCGTTTGCACCTGTCGCCCATCTGAGGTGGAGTAGAACTTCCACGTCAGCCGAGCCGCGCCGGCATTGAAGTACGTTTCCATCAGCAGCCAGTAGGGCGTGTCGTTAATGAACTTGAAATCCACCAGCGGTGTGAACACGGCGGCGTCCAGACCCGGCCCCTGCCAGGAGGCCGTCTTTTGCTCGTAGTAGCTAACGCGATAGGCGTGCGAGTGGCGCTCGACGATAGGATAGCCGCCGAACCACACGGCGCGGAAGAGTGTGGTGCTCACCTGGCACACGCCGCCGCCCACGCCACGAATGGTGCGCCCGCCGTAAATGATGAGTGCTTCGGCAAATCCGGAGTCCAGGCTGATGTCGCCGATGTGTTCGGCGAAGGAGAACGTCGCGCCGGGCGGGACGAGTAGGCCGTGAAAGCGCGCAGCGGCGGTCCGGATGTTCTGCATCCGCTCTGGGCTTGAACCGCGAAACGAGGTGTATTGCTCGCTGACCAGTTCCGTAATTCCCAGCTCGGCAGCGGTGGCCGTATCGCTTACCTGTGGCGGTTGGGTTTTGAAGACAAGGGGGACGGTGTGTTCGCCTTTGGGCAGCGCGGCGT
>JANWXR010000143.1 GCA_025057205.1 Anaerolineales bacterium
GCGGCTGGTGTCCAGCTCGGCGCCGCCCTCGCTGTTGTTCCAGTGTGGCACAAAAATCAGGTTGAGGCCGAAGGGAAGTAGGAAGTTGAGGCCGGCGCGCCAGTGCAGGTCCTCGCCGGCTTTGTAGATTTCATAGACGGGGATGGTGTAGGCGCTGACGGCGAGCGTGGCAGCGCTGGCAAAGACCACCGCCGCGCCGAAGCGATGCGCAGCCTCCAGCGTGTGCCAGGTGACGCTGCCCTGGAGCTGGCGCACGGCGTAGGTCGGGCTGCCTGCGCCCATGAACACCAGGCTCGCATTGCGAAGGGGTGCGGCGATTTCGGGGTCGTCCGGGCTGAAGGCAGTGCCGCGTTTGCGCGCGGGGATGACGGTCACCTCAAGCTTTTCGTTCTGCAGCTTGTCGCGTAGGAAGTCGGCCACACGGCCTGCCACCTGGGCGGAGTTCAGCTCGAAGCCGGCGGGCGTCTCCAGCACGGCCAGCCGCAGCGGGTGTTCGAGGCGCGGCACGAGCGCCTGCAAAATCTTGCTGCCCGTGGCGGAAGTCTCGCCGGAGCCAAAGAGGACGACCAGGCCGGGTGGATGATCGGCGACGTGGGTCATCTCAACCGCGGAGACCTTTCCCCGTCAATGCGCGCGCCAACGGTGACACTGACCGCGCTGCCGACGGCCAGCTTCTTCTTCGGGTGGGGCGATTGCGCCAGCACCCGGCCCACATCTTCGGGGCGCTCGCAGTCCTGTTCGAGCACTTCGCCGAGGCTGAGTTTCTCTTTCGCCAGTCGTGCTTCGGCCTCGGCCAGCGGCAGGCCAAGCAGGTCGGGCACCTCGCGTTGTTCGCCCGGCTCGGTGCGGAAGAAGCGCGAGACCTGCGCATCTAGCCAGATGAAGACCTCGCGCGCGCCGTAGCCAGAGAGGATGCCGACGACCAGCGTGGAAAGCGTCTGGCGCAGGTTGATTTCCTCGGGCCGTTCGGTCACCAAATCGCCGCCGAGCACAGCCACGCCGCTGCGCACCAGCGCAAACACGATCAGCGCCAGCGCCGTGCCGAGCCAAGGCCAGGTGATGTACTTCCAGACGTAGCGTCGCTCGAAGACCGCCCATTCGCCATGCCACGTGAGCAGGCTACGGATACCGTTGACGGTTCCGCCCAACCCGCCGCCCAGGAAGGCGTAGGCCAGCAGGATAAGAATCGGTTCGTTGAGGCGTTCCAAATCTGTCGGCGTGTTGTAGCCCAGCCAGCGCAGCGGCGTGAAGCGGCCGATCCAGACATCGAACAAGGCCCAGAAGAAGAAAGCCATCATCCCGAGCAGATAGGCCATGCTGAACAGTGCAGCTATCCGGTCGGCGCGGCTTTCTCGTTCCACGGGAACCAGCTGACCGGTGCGCGGGTCGCGCATGAACAATTCAGGTTGGGTGTCCATGAGCAGCCTCCGATTGCAGAAATGGTAACGCGAGGCGGAGCGAACGGCAACCAGCCGCGCTGGTGTTTAGAACCACACAGCAGCGAAATTTGGTAGGCATTGGACTAATCATATCGCGTGTGAGACGGTAGAATTCCAGCCGAATGCTTTCCGTCGAGACTGCGCGCAAATTGAAAGCCGCCGGGCTGGAGTGGCACCCCGCGCTGCATGACTTCTTCGTTATCCCCGAGCACGGGCTGGACGACCGCATCTTCGTCATCGCCGACTTGCCCGCTAACCTGGCCATATTTCAGGGCCAGCAGGTCTTCACCTTCGAGGGCGCGGCGGAGTGGGCGATGGATCACATCGTCACCACTGAAGCGGTCTGGCTGCCGACGGAGAGCCAGCTGCGCCAAGCCGTCGAGGCGCGCACGCCGGATACGCCCGTTCTGCTGTCCATCTCCCCCGATGGCTACGAGTGCTCCATCGTCTTCCGACCCGATGCGGCCGTGAGCTTCCGCGCCACCTCCGCGGAAGAAGCTTACGCGCAGGCGCTACTGTTCCTGTTGCAACGTCAACAACCAACTTCGGCATAACCTGCTGCGCCGGCAGGCGCCCAAGGGTGTTGAGTATAATCCGCTTGCATGTTTCCTGAACTCATCGGCCGCTACAAAATCAAGGGCGAGCTTGGGCGCGGCGGGATGCCGACGGTCTTCCATGGCTTCGATACGCGCTTCAAGCGCGAGGCCCAAACCATCGCCGCCCTTAAGCATCTGGCCATCGTGCCGGTGTATGACTTCGGCGAGGAGGACGGCCAGCCGTACATCGTCATGCGGCTGATGACGGGCGGCACCCTCAACGACCGGCCGTGGCGTGGCCCGCTCACTGCACCCGCTGCCGCGCCGCCCACCGCCACGCTCGAAACAGTGGCCGCAACGAACACCGCGCCTCCCACGCCAACAGCTGCGCCCGCTCCGAGGCCCACGACCGGCGCCGAGCTGTACCCCACCTACCCGCCAGCTGACGGCTCAACCGCTATGATTCCGCCTGAAGATGCGCAAATTTCTATCACCCTCGGTACGGTGGTGGTGAACGCCAATCGCTATGTAGTCGAATATACCGGGCTCAACCCCTTTACCCGCTTTAAGGAAGTGAGCGACCGGCCGGCAGGCGTAACCGCAATCTGCGCACTCGTCGCCAACCCCGACCACAGCGTCCGGCCTGGCAGCGGCAACTGCGTAACTCTGCCTTAGCCTGTCGCTCACGTCCTTCTCACGGGCTATGCCAAACCCTGACCGTCAGCCCCTCACCCTTGCCTTTGGCGGCGGCGGCGTCAAGAGCGTTGCCTGCGCTGGCGTGCTGGCCGTGCTGGAGGAGGCCGGCCTGCCCATCGGCCCCATCGTTGGCGTCAGCGGCGGCGGGCTGGTGGCGCTCCTGTACGGCGCGGGCTACTCGCCGCTGCATATCCGCAAAATCTTCAACGAAATCGAGTTGATGGACGTATGGGAGCCGGACCCCGAGCGCAAGGCAATATTCGGCTTGACGCGACTGCGCGCCCGCATGGAACAGTACGTAGGCCAGCGAACCTTCGCCGACCTCAAACACCCCGTCGCGGTGACGGCGATAGACATGTACACGGAGCGTTCAGTGCGATTGGACTCTGGCCTGTTGGTGGACGCCGCCCAGGCCACAATGGCGATCCCCGGCCTATTTCGCGGCGTGGAACGCGACGGGCAGTTACTGATGGATGGCGGCATGGTCAGCCCGCTGCCATTGGCCGAGGCGCGTGCCTTGGGCGGGCCGGTTGTGGCAGTAGACGTGCTCTGGCACCGTTCGCCGGATGAGTTCGACCATCTCTTTGAGGGGCGCGGGCCGATGCGTTACGCCGGCATCCTCACTCAGCGGCTGGGCTTGGACGGGATCTTCAACCAGGGCTATCACGCTGCCACCATCATGATGCGCCGTTTGAGCGAGTACGCGCTGCAACTCTACCCGCCCGACCTATTGCTTCGTCCGGAGACAGGGCGTGCGGGTCTGTTCGCCTTTGACCTCACAGGCTACGTTTACGAGATGGGCGTAGTCGTCACGCGTGCTGCGCTGCCGCAGCTGGAGGCACTCACCCAGCCGCGCCGGCCCTCGGCCTGGAAGCGAATCGCGACGCACACGCGCGAGTTCTGGAACAGACGCATCCGGCGAAAGAGAGAGAGCAGCGAGTGAGATGCTGACCCGACCAGCGTGGCTATAATCACGGCGCCGACCGCGTCCAAAGGCAGAGCATAGGCGTGGTTGGATAGACGCGGCGCTCAAGGCCGCTACAACCTATTTGGGGCTATCAAAGAATCTTCCGTGACTCCACTGCAAAAACTACGATCTCACCGCGAAGCTGCGAAGAGCGCCAAGGATTCGCTTTTGTTTTTCTTAGCGTTCTTGGCGTCTTTGTGGTTCAAATGAACTTTTTTCAGTAGAACCTTCCGTGACTCCACTGCAAAAACTACGATCTCACCGCGAAGCTGCGGAGGGCGCAAAGGCTTCGCTCCTGTTTTCCTTAGCGTTCTTGGCGTCTTCGCGGTTCAGATGGACTTTTTTCAGTAGAGCCACAGATACAGTCCACTGCAAAAAGGATGTTTCATCGCTGAGATCGCCGAGCACGCGGAGAAATAGAAGAACTCTGCGGTCTCTGCATTCTCCGCGATAAATTAAAGCGGCGGGGCTTATCCCGAACCGACGTTGGACGAATAGCAGAGTCCGCCGAGCGCTGCTAGGCGGCTTCGTCTTCGACAAATTGCGGCTTCGCGTCGGCGACCTCGACCTGATTGCCGGATGGAAAACCGATGCGCGTGACCGCCGAGCCGGCCTCGCGCGTGACGCTCACGCCCTTCCAGCGCACCGTCACCGGCCAGGGGAAAGGATTGTAGCCTTCAAGAAAAACGCGGCGCGGCGAGATGGGACGGATGCCGACGGCGCGCAGGAAGAGATGCACCGGCGCCACGCCCCAGAGGTAATCCTTTTCCCCCAGACCCTCTAATTTATCGCTGTTGTAGGCCTCGCGGAAGCACTTGTCATTCTTGAGCGTGTGGAGCATGGCGGTCATCAGCCGCGTAATCAGCTCGGCGGCCTCGGCGCGGTAGCCGTAATCCACCAGTCCTTCGCCCAGCATCGTGTTCCACATCAGCCACACGCCGCCGGAGCCGTGCCAGAGTACGTCAAGTCCTGACCAATGTTAGCGTTGGGGTTGATGCCGGAAACGACCAGGTCTATCTTCTCT
>JANWXR010000144.1 GCA_025057205.1 Anaerolineales bacterium
AGCGGCGCGCTCACCCACCTCGAACTGCGCTACGGCGGCGGCGCCGATTGGTGGCAGTGGGGGATGCTGCAACTCGACACCGGCGCCAGCGTCAGCCTCAGCGCCGCGACGCTCAAGAGCGCGTCGTCGTGCGCGCTCAGCGCCAGTCCGCAGAACGACTTTACGCTGAGCAATATGAGCCCGGCCAGTTTCACCGGCAGCGTCTATAACGGCATCTGCGTCTATGGCGGCACCGTGAACGCCAACACGACCTGGGACGAGACCGAGGCGACCTATGTGCCGCTGAACGACATCACCATCGCCCTCGGCAGCGCGCTCACCTGGGGACCGGGCATCGTCATCAAGCCATCGTGGCGGGAGGCGGAGTTCTTGGTTAATGGGACGCTGAACGCCAACGGGACGGCCGAGCAGCCGATCTATGTCACCTCCTTCCGCGACGACACCATCGGCGGCGCGACCGACAACACAACCGAATTGCCGGGCGCGGGGCAGTGGGGGCGCATTCTGTTCCGCAGTGGCGGCAGCGGCGCGTTCACCCATATCGAACTGCGCTACGGCGGCGGCACTGATTGGTGGGGCTGGGGCGCCATCCATGTCGAGAACGCAGCCCCATCAGTACGTTCGTGTACTCTGCGAAACAATATCCGCGGCCTCGCCAGTTACGGCGCGTCTGCCAATCCAACGATTGAGGGGTGCCGCATCTATGGCAATACCCAATACGGCGTGTTCAACGGCGAACCCAATCACTGGATCTCCGCCGTGAACAACTGGTGGGGAAGCGCATCCGGCCCCCGCGATCCCAGCCCGCCCGGAAAAGACGGCGATTACAACAATGGCACTGGTGATCGGGTGAGCGATTTCGTGCAGTATCGCCCGTGGGATCGCAGCCTGCCGTTTCGAGTCTACGCGCCGCTGGTCGTCCGGTAGTGCGAATAGGGACATGACCTGCGAGAGGAGGTTCGCCATGCGCCGTTCCGCCATGTGCTCTGCCATGCTGCTGCTCGTACTCGTGCTCACCGCATTCGCCACGCCGTCCGCTCCGCCTGCCGGCGCGCCGGCGGCAGCGGCGGCGCCTGCGCCGGCAGCAGCGGAGAGCGATGAACCGCCGGCGACGGCGCTGCAGCACATCGTGACGACGCAGACGATCAGTTTCGTGCAGATTGCCGCAGGGGGTAGTCACACCTGTGGATTAACAAACACCGGTCTCGTCTATTGCTGGGGCTGGAACGCTTACGGACAGCTCGGCGACGGCACGAGAACTGATCGCTGGACGCCGGTGGCGGTCAGCGGGCTGAGTGGCGCAGTCGCTATTACGGCAGGAGCGTTCCACACCTGTGCGTGCTGGGCGACAGTACGACGCGCTGCTGGGGCTGGAATGCCTACGGCCAACTTGGCGATGGCACTGCCGGTTACAGCCCGGCGCCGGTAACGGTGGTGGGATCGGGCGGGGGCGCTGCCACAAACTGTGCCCGTTCGGTTGCCAATGTCAACTATCCGGACGGCAGCATTGTGTCGCTAGGGCAGGTCTTCGAGAAGCGCTGGCGGCTGCGGAACTGCGGCACGACCAGTTGGAGCGGCTATCAGGCTGCGCGCATAAGCGGCATCTATGGGCCGGGGTCTTTCCCAGTCTTCGGCGCGCCCGGCGCGACTGTTGAGGTGGTGGCAACGTTCACCGCGCCGGCCACGCCGGGAACCTATCGAGCGACCTATCGGCTGCGGGGTCCGAATGGGCTGTTCGGCGATCCGTTCTGGGTCGAGGTGGCGGTGCGCGCTGCCCCCTTACCGCGTGCCACAATCAGTGGGCGGGTCACCGTTGCCGGCAACGGGCTAGGTGGGGGGCTGATAACGGCAGTCGGTCCAAGCCTTGCCTTCACGTTGAGCGCTGCTGATGGCAGCTATCGGTTGACCGACTTGCCGCCGGGCCGCTATCAACTTACTGCGGTGCATCAAGGCTACTCCTTCGGTGCGCCGCGAGTAGTGACCCTGCCGCCCGATGCGCAAGGAATAGATTTTGTGGGGCAGGCGATCACGCCGCCACCCGCGCGGAAGATCGCGATTATGGTGCATGGTTGGCAAGGCTTCGAGCCTGATCCCTCCAAGTACAATTGCCGGATCGAAAAGTTTGCCGGGCCATACCGGCGCGCTCCGAACGATGAGTCAGCCGGCGTGCCGGGGTGGGATCTGGTGGGACAGCAGCTCATCGCGCTGGGCTATGAGGTCTATCTGGCGAATTGGACAACCAGTTCGTGGCATACGATCACAGCCGAGCAAGCAGCGCGTGATTGCCTTGCGCCCCAAATTGCCTCGGTGGTCGACAGAGATAGCGACCGGAAAGTCCTGCTGGTCGCTCACTCGATGGGCGGCCTGGTCAGTCGCGCGTACATCGAGAATCCCAATCTCTACCGCAATGATGTCGAGGCGCTGATCACGCTGGGCACGCCCCACGCCGGCGTGAATCTCAATACGCTGATCAAAATTGCTGCGCTCCTCAACCCGAAGACCCGACTTGCAGCGGCTACTATTTGCGTCGTCAACCCCGGTCTGTGCCAGCTTGGCAGTGATGCGATGCTGCTCTTCAACATCGCTCACTCACCCCGCAATAATGTGCCGTACCTGTTTATCGGCGGATCGGGTGGCCCGGATGTGCTGGGTTTTGTAAATGTGACGGAAGGCCGGAACGACGGCATTGTTGGTTTTCGTAGCGCGACCGGCTACCAATACCTAAGTGTGTCCAGCATTCCCATCATCGGTCGCCCGCTGCGCGATGATCTTCTGGTTGTTCGCGGAACAAATATTGCCCGCCGTTATAGCGACTCGTCGCACGGGGGCATTCCTTTCGCCACTAAACCGTGGTACGCTAACGATATTCAGGTGAAGGAGTGTGTCATCTCCTTTCTCAATAACCCCTTAGCAGCAGCCTGCAGCGCGATGCGCGAGCCGGTGCTAAATGCTCTGCCGGCCCAGACGCCACCGCAGGCCAGCGTGTTCACACCCACCCAGATCGGCACGCTCCGTACCGGCGAGATCATCACCGCCACGCTTGACCTTGAGGGTCGTGAGGCGACGGTGCTGCTATCTGCCAGCGACGGGCGGCTCAGTCTGACGCTGACAACACCCGATGGCCGCTTGATCACCCCCACCAACGCCGGCCAGATTGTGCCGGGGGCCGAATACCGTGGGCCGGTCACGCCCGATGAGCCGCCGATTGTCAGCTACCGGCTGCCCACCCCGCCTGCCGGGCGCTGGGTGGCAACCATTGCCGCCACCGACGTGATCAGCGAAACGACCTACGCCCTCTTCGCCGCACTGCAATCGGAATTGGCGCTGGAAGTGGAACGACCATCGTCGGTCGCGGCTGGGCAGTCGTTCGTCATCCAGGTGACCCTCCGTGACGGAACGACGCCGGTGGATGGCGCGACCGTGAGCGTGAGCCTGCCCACCACGCAAGGGACGCAAGTGGTCACGCTGACACAAACAGCGCCGGGACGCTATCGCGGCCAGTTGACCGCCCCGACGGAGGCCGGCCCGCACCTGTTCACGGTGACTGCGACCGGCCACACCACTAGGCCCTTCGCCCGCCAGTTCGACGATCTCGTCACCGTCCAGGCCAGTGGCGTGCAACGCCGAGGCGCGGCGGTAGTGACTCCGGTTGACCGTGACGGCAATGGGCGCTACGAAGCGCTTGAGATAACCGTGCCGTACACGGCAGCCACTGCTGGCGACTATGCCGGGATCGCGGCGCTCCAGAATGCGAGCGGGCAGGTCATCGCATTGGCGCGCGCCCAGGCAACGTGGGGTGCGGGTGACAATACGATCACATATCGCTTCGAGGGAGGTGAGATTCTGGCCGGTGGCGTGAACGGACCGTATCGTGTGGCGGCACAGATCGTCAAGACGGCAGGTTCACAACTGATGGCTGATGAACAGCCGTTGGTTGATGGGTTGAACTACCAGGCCAACGACTTTGAGGGCGCGACCCTGATCCAGCGAGTTTACCTACCGCTTGTGCGGCGATCCTAACCCGGTCGATCATCCCCGGTTAGTGTGCGAGGTGTGGTAGACCAGTGGAATGATCGACTTCCCCATAAGCGAGCTGATGGACGATACGGCGTGCCTGGCATGGCTGGAGCGCCACCTGCATCCTGCTGGTCTGGGCTGCCCTCACTACGCTAACTGAGGATGAGCGCTACGCCTTCGCCGATGACAACGTCGCCAACCGGTCGTCGCTGGTGACGTGGCGGCTGGCGTGGCCGATCTATCTGCCGCTGACGGCGCGGTAGCGCGGCTGCGAAGGCCGGGAGCAAGCCGTGCTGTTTGGCGCGAAGCAGCACGGTCATGGTCCCAATCACCGGTAGACCGCGCTCTGCCGCGATACGGCGACCCAGTCGGTCGTCCACAACCACTGCCCGCGCCTGAACCGCCGCGCCCGGTGCAATGGTAGCCGCTTCGCCCCGGCCAGGACCCTGTATCGCGGCTAACTGGCCGTTGGGTTCGACAACCTCGACCACGAGCCGGGTGTGACGAAACGTTCTGCACGTTCCCCTTCGCCCGGCGGCTGAAGCCGCGGGCTAACGTCCTGCGAAGCCGGCCTGCGCCGGCTTCAGCAG
This sequence comes from Anaerolineales bacterium, assembly GCA_025057205.1. GTDB lineage: Bacteria > Chloroflexota > Anaerolineae > Anaerolineales > UBA6663 > JANWXR01. The sequence goes on from JANWXR010000144.1 coordinate 4,608, forward strand.
GCTACGGAGGCAGCCTTCGCAATGCTAGCCGGAGCCTTCAGGCTCC
>JANWXR010000145.1 GCA_025057205.1 Anaerolineales bacterium
CTCTCCACCCAGACGCCATGCCTCACCCGATGTCCATCGCTGAGTTCGCTCTCTAAAACTAGCACCAAAGGTTAGTACCCGCCCGGATCTTGGCTACGCTGGCGATGAGCAAGATACCGCCGACCAGCAGCCGCGCCGCGAATATCCCGGCATCAATCAACATACAATCACTATGGCGATCTTCGAAGCCATTGCCTGGTCTGCAATGCAGACAGCCATCCTTATTGATTCTAGTGGCAGCCAGCCCATCCGATTGCCGCTTCGAGAAACAGCTTAAGACAGTCCACCTTGATCCGGATGACGATGTTCGTTGAATGCACGAGCGATGGCCAGTGTAACCGTTAACGTAGCAAAGGTGATCGCCAGGTTTAGCGACTGAGTATCCAGCCAATTCAACGCGATGGCTGTGAAAACAAAACCAATATATGCGCCGATCACTACTATGCAGTGCATCAACCTTTTCCGAGTTATGGCAAAAGCGGAAAAGCCAACGGCCATCGTGACATTGATCATTACCTGAATTGGCTCGCGACCAGTAGGCTCCAGGAGTTGGATCGCCGTAACGCTAACAATCATTAGCACGATAGCGATGACTGCTAGAACTACTAGGATCGACCTTGGCGCTCCGAACGCACTCATACGACTCTTCCTCATAGCTTTCTCAATCCGCAACTAGGCCTCTCGATCGCTAGATAATCATGCTCCTTGCTCAACTACTCATGCACATCCACATTCATTGGGCCTGGTAATACAGCAGGATACAGCTCTGGTGCACTCAATGATCCCGCCCCCACACACGATCACAGCAAGCTCAAAGCACAGGGGACAAAGAACGAAGGCGATAATTGAAAGCCCACACAAGCCGGTCAACGCAAAGCATGTAAAGAGATCAGTACAACACGCTCGCACATAAAGAGGTTTAGCCCTCTTGTGAGCACTCTGTGATTGTCTTGGAAGTCGAAAATCGAAGTGCAATTGAGCAAGTGATTTCAAAGACTCAAGTCCATTACGGCAAACTTCTTGGCGACCATCACCTTCAAGGGCGGAGGGCAAATCGTCATATACGACGGCAAGGCCGTCTTGGTTCCTGTATACGTTATCCTTGCTCACAATTACAAGTGCGCCTTCCACGCCTGCAACATCGGAACCAACGCCAGTCATGTAAATCAAGGCTGCGCCCTGTTTTTTGATTGTGCTGGAAAAACCAACGACAACGATATCAAATGATCAAATGTCACTCGCTTTCCTGATGGCACCTTGGCCCCTACTCTCATTCCAAAATCAATGTGGCTCACCTCCGCAAAGTCTTGTGAGCGAAGGAATTCGCTTAGTACAACCACATCCGGGCAATTTATCATTCCGCTTTTGATTTTTTCAATGCGGTTTTTGGGTAAACTACGTTTCGTCAGGTCGCCACCTTTGCCCGACAGACCACCGTCGGCGGCAAACAGGCTCGCAGCTTCCGGCACCACTTTGATAACTCCGCCTATAATAGCTGCAAGCGTTGTCTTAAGTGATACGGCTAGGAAGCTTCGACGCGACAGCAATTGCTTACTCACGGCCATTTTCTCCTGTTTGTTCAAATTTTCAAGACCTGGAAACCCTCTTGCGGTATGTGCCCTTTGCCGATTGGAACGCCGTCTGGACGTTTATGTTCGACGGCCTGAACTTGAACACCAGTTGAATGGCCGGAACTCACTCCTGGTTGAGAAGGCTGGCTGGCCGCCATCGCGCGATAGCGCACCGGCCATTTGGCCTTCCAGCTAGGCCGTTTCGGCCCAGGGCGCAGCACTGGTCCCGCCACACTTCGCGCGGCTTGGCTGTCGTTTGGGTCCGAGCAACTCCCAGTGGCGGCGGCTATACCGTTTTTGCCGAGTCAAACTTGGAACTGCTGTCCCTCCGCTTTCCCGCTTGACAATCCGCCGGAATATGCCGGCACCAATCACGCAAGACCAAGATACAACAAGAACCGGTTTTGTCTAGCTAGGGAAATCCCTAGTTTTTTCTAACCAAACTGTGTTGCCTCGCCCAGAGAGCGGCTTCGGTTCGCGTCCCAACGCCGATTTTCGCAAACACTTTGCCAAGATGAAACTCAACCGTCTTCTGGCAAATGCTGAGTTCGTGGGCAATCTCTTTGTTGGTCTTCCCCTCGGCCAACAAGTACAGGACCTGCCGCTCACGGCGGCTCAGGGTGGGAAGTTCGGGAGACATCGCAACCTGCTCGATGGCCCGGGCACATTGCAGTGTATATTCTCCCCCCCCCGCCTTTGTCAATCCGTAAAAATTCGGAGGTCTTATGACGAGGTAGAAGGAGACCTTGCTCTGCGTTTTCACAAACGCCCCTTGTGAGCGCGGCCACGATGAGCGGCGCGATGGCGAGCACGAGCAGGTAGTTCGCCACGCGGATGGAACGCAGCTCAGCAGCGCGCGCCGTCATCCCCACAATGGCATGGAAAGGATTTCCCGTGTGCACGCAAAACATGTCAGCCGCACCCTGAGCGGACGCTGAGCGAAGTCGAAGCGGCAGTCGAAGGGGCGGCACGTTCCCTGACAACCTTTGCGTGCACACGATTTCCCCGCTCTATGGTTTCCTCGCCCAGCCCGCTATAATCCCGCCCATGCACTTCCCCAAACACTGGGCCAAAGCCACCCACTCCCGCACGGCGCCCAATGGCAAGACCTTCAACTTCACCTGCTGGGGCTGGTCGGATGAGAGCGCCGAGGCCGCGCAGCGCGCAGCCTCTGCCCGCGCCGAGCGCGTGACGGCGCGCTTCCTCAGCGGGCAGCCGCTCGGCCGGTACGGATACGGCGACCGGCCCCTGCGCGAAGAACAGCTCGAAGTGCACGACGACGAGGCCGGACGCACCCTGGCCGTCATCACCCGCAACTCGTACGGCGTGCTGGTGCTCAACGCCGCGCGCGCCATGTTCATTGACATTGACCTGCCCGAGGCCAAACCGGCAGGGCTGTTCAATGTCCTGTTCGGCGGAAAGAAGCCAACGCCCGAGGCCGAGGCGCTGGCTCGTCTCCAGCAGTGGGCGGCGCGCCGGCCCGACCACGGCGTGCGCGTCTATCGCACCGCCGCCGGCCTGCGCGGCCTGGTGACTTCGCACCCCATTCATCCCGCCGACGTTGAAGCGCAGCAGACTCTGCGCACGCTCGGCAGTGACCCGCTCTACATCGCCCTCTGCCGCGCGCAGGAATGTTTCCGTGCCCGGCTGACGCCCAAGCCGTGGCGCTGCGGGCTGGCCAACCCGCCCGGCAGCTATCCGCGTGAGACGCCCGAGGCCGAGCGCCGCTTTCAAGTGTGGGCGCAGCGTTACGAAAGCGCACTCTCGCAATACGCCGTATGCCGCTTCATCGCTCACTACGGCGATCCGCGTCTCCATCCTGCAATCGCGCCCATCGTGGCGCTCCACGACCGATACGTGCTCGCAACGCGCGAACTGCCGCTGGCTTGACCCCACCGTGCAAATTTGACAACATGGAGAAGAGCCGGGGGTGAGGGACAGCGGACGCTATAATTCCGCGCATGGTTGGTGGCCTGACGCCCGGCGCACAGCTCGGCCGCTACGTCATCGAGCGGGAAGTAGGGCGCGGCGGTATGGGCATCGTGTACCGCGCGCTCGACCCGGCGCTCAACCGACCGGTGGCGCTCAAGCTGCTCGGCCCGGCCTTCGGCGACGAGGCTCGGGCGCGGCAACGCTTCCACCGCGAGGCCGCCGCCATCGCCAAGCTCAAACATCCGCACATCGCCCTCGTCTACGAATTCGGCGAAACGGACGGCCAGCCCTTCATCGCGCTGGAGTGGCTCGAGGGCAGCAGCCTGCGCGAGCTGTTGGCGCGCGACGGCCCCTGGCCGCTGGCGCGCGCCCTGCCGGTGCTCGAACAGTTGGCCAACGCGCTGGATTACGCCCATGCCCGCAACATCGTCCACCGCGACCTGAAGCTGGCCAACGTGATGGTGGGGCCGAACGGCCAGGCGACGCTGGTGGACTTCGGGCTGGCGCGCCTCGCCAATGAGCCGGCCCTCACGGTGAGCGATAGCCTGTTCGGCACGCCGCGCTACGTGGCGCCCGAGCAGATTCGCGGCGAGGCCCTCGACGGACGGGCCGACCAGTACAGCCTGGCGGTGATGGCCTATGAGATGCTCACCGGACAGCTGCCGTTCGACGGCAACACCACGCCCGCCCTGCTGCACCACCACCTCTACACCCCGCCCATCCCCGTCACCGAACGCAACCCGTCGCTGCCGCCTCACGTGGAGGCGGCGCTGCAACGCGCCCTGGCCAAGGAGCGCACGGAACGCTTCGCCTCGGCAGGCGACTTCGTCGCGGCGCTGCGCGGCGAAACCGTTGCGGCGGCGAGCGGTCGGACACGCCGCAGTAACAGAGTGGCCAATGTGATGCGCCGCTGGGCCGCGCCGCTCGGCGTCACCGTAGCCGTGCTCGGAGTGATGGGCCTGCTGGCAGCGTTCGCCATCAACAACTTCAACGCATTCAATTCCGTCGCACAGGCGACGCTGACCGCGCGCGTGGCCGAGACACAATCGGCGGAACAAACCCGCGCCGCCGCGCTTGCCCCGTCGCTAACAGCCACCGAGCCGCCGACGGAAGAACCCACCCCCGAGCCGACGCCCGCGGCCAC
>JANWXR010000146.1 GCA_025057205.1 Anaerolineales bacterium
GCCCGCGTCGAGCTGGCTGGCTTTCCCGATGTTAACTGGAATCGCCCTCGCGACCCCGCTGAGTTTCGCAGCGCGCGCGCTTACTTGGAGCAGGCCCGCCGCCTCGATCCTCGAAACCGGACGGTGGCGCATCGCCTGGGCCTGCTGGCCTATCAGGCCGGGGATTGGGAGCAGGCCATCGCCGCGCTGGAGATGGTTGCCGGCGCCGAGCCGTCACGCAGGCTGGCCAAACCCCTGGGTTATTGCTATGCCTGGTTGGGCGACTTCGAACGCGCCGGCCCACTCTTGCTGCGCATTCCCGAAGCGCGCTATGAGCTGGACATTTATCGTCGCTGGTGGGCAACCCAAAACCGCCCCGATCTCGTCCAGCGCGCAGACTACATGGAACGCTGGCTTGCACAAGCAGGTGCTCCTCTGGTGAGCGATCCGTTAGCTGATCCATAGCGCAGCTTCCGGTCGCGAGCGAAGGAATCCACGAAGGACACGAAGCACACGAAGGGGGCGCAGTTTCTTCGTGTCCCTTCGTGTGACTTCGTGTCCCCTCGTGTGACTTCGTGTCCCTTCGTGTGACTTCGTGGATTCAGAATCTTCGCGACGGGGGAGTCCACGAAGCACACGAAGGGGGCGCAGTTTCTTCGTGTCCCTTCGTGTGACTTCGTGTCCCTTCGTGTGACTTCGTGGATTCAGAATCTTCGCGACCAAAAGAAAACCCCGACCTCTGCCTGAGGCCGGGGTTTGTGTTCGGCCCTACTTGGCCAGCTCGGTGGCACGCGTCTCACGGATGACGGTGACGCGGATCTGGCCTGGGTAGGTCATGGTCTCTTCAATCTTGCGGGCGATGTCTTTGCTCAGTTGTATCGCGGCCAGATCGTCCATACGTTCCGGGTTCACAATGATGCGCACCTCACGGCCTGCCTGCAGGGCATAACAGTCTTGTACGCCCTGGAAGGATTTGGCAATCTCCTCCAAGCTGCGCACCCGTTTGATGTATTGGTCGAGCGACTCGCGCCGGGCGCCGGGCCGCGCGCCGGAGATGGCATCCGCCACTTCCACGATGATGGCCTCCACCGTTTGCTGCTCGACCTCGTGATGGTGTGAAGCGATGGCGTTGACGACCTTCGGATGGACGCCGTACCGCCTGGCGTATTCCGCGCCGATGGCGGCGTGCGTGCCTTCGACTTCATGATCGAGCGCCTTGCCGATGTCGTGCAACAGGCCACCCGCCTTGGCAATGGCCACATCGGCCCCCAGCTCCGCCGCAATCGCGCCTGCGATCAGCGCCGTCTCGATAGCGTGCGCGTGCTGGTTCTGGCCATAGGAAGTGCGGAACTTCAACCGGCCAACCAGACGCAGGATTTCAGGATGCAGGCCGGGCACGCCAGCTTCGAAAGCGGCCTGCTCGCCGGCCTCCTTAATGATGGCTTCCACCTCGCGCTGCGCATCGTACACCAGCTTCTCGATGTGCGCCGGATGAATGCGACCATCCATTATTAGCCGGGCGAGCGCCCGCTTGGCTACCTCGCGCCGTATCGGGTCAAAGGACGAAATCGTGACCGCCTCCGGCGTGTCGTCCACAATCACGTCCACGCCGGCAATCTGCTCAAAGGTGCGGATGTTGCGCCCATTGCGCCCGATGATGCGACCCTTCATCTCGTCGCTGGGCAACGGCACCACTGAGACGGTCGTCTCGGCCACATGTTCGGAGGCGATGCGCTGGATGGCGGTGGCGATGATGTTGCGGGCACGCCGTTCGCCCTCGGCCCGCGCTTCCTCCTCGATCTGGCGGATGGTGCGCGCCATATCGTTGCGGGCCGTCTTCTCGACCTCGGCGATGAGCAGCGCGCGCGCCTCTTCTCGCGATAGACCCGCTATGCGTTCTAGTTCGGCGGTGCGCTTTTCCAGCAGCTTGTTAATCTCGTTCTCGCGTTTGTCCAGGTTGCTCTGGCGCTTATCCAGCTGGATGCGGCGCTGGTCGTTCTGCTCTATCTTGCGGTCAAGTTCCTCGCGCCGCCGGGCCAGCCGCTGGTCTTCCTTGCTCAGTTCGGCCAGGCGACGGGCGGCTTCGGTTTCAGCCTCGTCGCGGATTTTGATGGCTTCGTCCTTGGCCTTGAGCAGGACTTCCTTGGCCTGCGTCTCTGCCTGTTGCAGGATGTTGCCCGCCTGCTGTTCCAGCTCGCGAGCCTGGCGCTCGGATTCGCGCTGGTGGCGCAGATAACCCATCCGCTGGCCGAAGAAATAGCCGACGCCCAGTCCAATCAGTAGAGTGATAATCTCGATGAAAATAAATGTCAGCGTACCGTTCATTGCCAAGTCTCGCTTTCTAAAAGCGCATTTAGTCCTCAGTCGTGTTCATCTCGGTCCAGACCCGCTCCACGATGGGCTGGACGATTTCGTAGTCGAAGCCGCGCCGGCCCAGGTAGGCGACCAGCTTGCGGCGGAACTCGGGTCGAGGCAGACCTCGCAGCCGCTGTGCACGTTGCGCCGCCAACCGATAGGCGCTGGCCTCATCGTCGGCGCCGGCCAGCGCAGCCCTGGTCAGTTCGGGCGATATGCCCTTGCGCTTTAGTTCGGCCTGCAGGGCGCGCCGGCTGCGCGGTCGGAACGTTGCCCGGTTCTCCACCCATAGTTGGGCGAAGGCCTCGTCGTTGAGCAGGCCGGTCTCGTGCAAGCGGCTCACTTCCGCCTCGATCAGCGCCTCCGTCACTTTGTGCCGGCGCAGGTTCTCGCGCACTTCGGCCTCAGAGCGCGGGCGGATGGCCAGGAGCCGTAGGGCGCGTTCGTGAACCCTCTCACGCTGATCGGCTTCCTGAAGCCGAGCGATGTCGGCCTCGGTCAGCTCCTGTCCGAGCCGCAGGCGAGCCGCTTCAAGTCTGGTCAGGCTGAAGGCGAACTTGCCGTCCAGTTCTACGTTGACCCGGTTTTTGTTCCGGGATTGCAGCTTAAGAGCGGTAACCTTCATTCCCGACGGTTCAAACAAAAACAGCCATGGCGCGCGCACCGAATTCGCGAGCCACGGCTGTAAGCGACGATTCAGTCGAATGAAACGGATGAAGAAAGACTATTTGCGGCTAGTCAACTAGCCTGCCGCCTGTACCACAATCGCAAAAGTCAGCCACGTGTTTCAGGTGGAAACACTTTGTGTGCATAGCGGCAAGCTGCTTTTGCATACTCATCATTATTTACCGGCGTTGCTGCAATGTTCTGCCTGCGCCGGGCAAATCCTCATCCACTGAAATCGAAACAACCGGACTTGCGGTTACGTCTGCGCGCCCTGTCGAGCAATCGGCACAGCCTGCCTTCCTCACAAGGCCTTAACTTCACGCGCACCTACTCGCCTGTCTCGTCTGTATCATCGCCCACCGGCAGAAGGACTTTTCCCATCCCGCTCTGGCGGCGGATCGTCTGCTCGATTTGTTCGGCGATGTCAGGGTGTTCCTTGAGAAAGTGTTTGACGTTCTCGCGGCCCTGACCGAGGCGCGTTTCATTGAAGGAAAAGAACGCGCCACGCTTGGTAATAATCTCCAGCTGGGTGCCCAAATCAATCAGATCACCCAGTTTTGAAATGCCTTCGTTATACATTATATCAAACTCGGCTTCGCGGAACGGCGGGGCGACCTTGTTTTTGGTCACGCGTACGCGGGTGCGCGCGCCGACAATCTCCGATCCTTCCTTGATAGTCTGGACGCGGCGCACATCCAGCCGGACGCTGGCGTAGAACTTGAGCGCCAAGCCGCCGGTAGTCGTCTCCGGGTTGCCGAACGCCACGCCGATCTTCTGGCGCAGCTGGTTGGTGAAAATCATCGCGGTATTGGTTTGCTTGATGGCGCCGGAGAGCTTGCGCAGCGCCTGGCTCATCAGGCGCGCTTGCATCCCCATCGTTGCCTCGCCCATATCGCCCTCGATTTCGGATTTGGGGACGAGCGCAGCCACCGAGTCCACCACCACCACATCCATTGCGCCGGAGCGCACCAGTGTCTCGGCGATTTCCAGCGCCTGCTCGCCGGTATCCGGTTGGGCGATGTACAGGTTGTCCACGTCCACCCCACACTTTTTAGCGTAGGTGGGGTCGAGAGCATGTTCCATGTCAATGTACGCGCACACGCCGCCGCGCTTTTGTGCCTCGGCCACGATGTGCTGGCAGAGCGTGGTCTTGCCCGAAGCCTCCGGTCCGTAGATTTCGGTGACGCGCCCGCGCGGAACGCCGCCGACGCCGATCGCAAGATCGAGTGACAATGAGCCGGTGGGGATGGCTTCCACGTTGAGATGGGTGGCCTCGCCCAGACGCATCACCGCGCCCTCACCGAACTGTTTCCGGATTTGCGCCAGAGCCGTATCGAGAGCCTTGTCCTTGCCGCCGGGCATGTCTGGTCTCCGCAGGAACTGTGGCCGGCCTATAGTTACCTGACGAGGCGCCGGCCCGACCACAGGCGAGTGTACCTCTGCGAAAGTCGAAACGCAAGCAGAGAAAGGTTTGGTAAGGAGGCTTTGCCCAGAAATCTCTCAAGACACGCACACCCAGTTCATGGTATAAGCACAAGTGGTTCTACTGAAGAAAGCCTATTTGAACCGCGAAGACGCCAAGAACGCTAAGGAAAACAAAAGCGAATCCTTGGCGCTCTT
>JANWXR010000147.1 GCA_025057205.1 Anaerolineales bacterium
GCCGCCCCTTCGACTGCCGCTTCGCTTCGCTCAACGTCCGCTCAGGGTGCGGCTGACATGTTTTGCGTGCACACGACTTCGCACATCACCTTGAGCCGGGCGTGTGATCCGCAGTGTTACAATCGCACATGTGTCCGAGCGCCCTGAATTTTTCTGGAACTCCGCTCACATCCTGCAAACCTCGGCCTGGGGCGAATTGAAATCAAGGTTCGGCTGGCAGAGCGAGCGGGTGAATGACGTGCTGACCTTGTTCCGCCGCCTGCCCTTCGGATTGACGGTGGCCTACGTCCCGCGCGGGCCGCAGAGCGAGACGGCGGAGACCTGGGCAGCGTTGGACGCCGCCTGCCGCGCCCGTCGCGCCATCTTTCTTAAAGTTGAACCGGACCGGCCGGACTCGCCGGAGGCTGCCGCCGCCCTCGCCCGCTGCGGCTTCCGGCCCTCGCCGCAGACCGTTCAGCCGCGCCGCACCCTGCTGCTCGACCTCGTCGGCTCGGAGGACGACCTGCTCGCGCGCATGAAACAGAAGACGCGCTACAACATCCGGCTGGCGCTGAAGAAGGAGGTGACCGCGCGCCCGGCCCGCGCCCCTGCCGACCTCGATGCCTTCACTGCGCTGATGGCCGTCACCGGCGCGCGCGACAACTTCGGCGTGCATGTGCCTGCTTACTATCGCGCCGCCTACGAGTTGTTTCATCCTCTCGGCCAATGCGAGCTGTTCCTGGCCGAGTACCACGGCGAGCCGCTGGCCGGAGTGATGGTTTTTGCGCTCGGGCAGCGCGCCTGGTATTTCTACGGCGCTTCTTCCGACAAAGAACGCAATCGCATGGCCCCTTACCTGGCGCAATGGGAGGCCATCCGCTGGGCGAAGGCGCGCGGCGCGCTGGTCTATGATTTATGGGGCGTGCCCGATGAAGATGAGGCCGTGCTCGAGGCGCGGTTCGAGGCACGCAGCGACGGGCTGTGGGGCGTGTACCGCTTCAAGCGTGGCTGGGGCGGGACGCTGGCGCGCACCGTCGGCGCGTGGGATAAGGTTTACAATCCCTTGCTCTACCGGGCGTACCTGCTCTACCTGCGCTTGCGCAAGACGGCGTTGAGTTGAACGACCCGGCTGCATCGTGAACCCGCACCTTTCTTTTTCCGAAGTCCAAGACCCTGCTGCCTGGAACGCCCTCGCCGCCGCGCTGCCGGGCGCGCACATCCTGCAAAGCTGGGAATGGGGCGAGGTCAAGAGCCGCTACGGTTGGCGCGCGGAGCGTTTGAGCTGGGAAGCGGGCCGCGCCGTCGCGCAGGTGCTCACGCGCTCCGCCGTTGCTGGCCGACTCAGGGTCATGTACGTCCCCAAAGGCCCGCTGCTCGCCTGGGGCGACGCAGACCTGCGCGCGCGCGTCCTCGCCGACCTGCAGCAACTGGCGCGCGCGCGTCGCGCCGTGCTGCTCAAGATAGACCCGGACGCGACCGATCCCTCCCTCGCCTCCGAGCTGCAGGCGCGCGGCTGGCTCTTTTCACCCGACCAAATCCAGTTCCGCAACACCGTCACCCTCGACCTGCGGCGCAGCGAGGACGAGCTGCTGGGCGGCATGAAGCAGAAGACGCGCTACAACATCCGGCTGGCGCTGAAGAAAGGCGTGCGCGTGCGCCCCGGCGGGCCGGACGACTTCGGCCTGCTGTACCGAATGTACGCCGAGACCTCGCTGCGCGACGGCTTCGTCATCCGTTCACCGGCCTATTACAAAGATGTCTGGAGCACGCTGTATCGGGCGGGACAGGCTCAGCCCTTCATTGCCGAAGTGGAGGGCGAGCCGGTCGGCGCCCTCATCCTGTTTCACTTCGCGCGCACGGCTTGGTACTTCTACGGCATGAGCCGGAACGCGCACCGCGACAAGATGCCTAACCACCTGTTGCAATGGGAAGCGATTCGCTGGGCCAAAGCCCACGGCTATCTGACCTATGACTTTTGGGGCGCGCCAGATGAGTTGGTGGAAAGTGATCCGCTGTGGGGCGTATGGAAGTTCAAGGAAGGCTTCGGCGGCGAATTCGTGCGGCGCATCGGCGCGTGGGACTATGCGCCTTCACCCGTACTCTACAAGCTGTACACAGTCATTTTGCCCCGCGTGCTGGACGTGTTGCGCCGGCGCGGGCACGCGCAGACCCGGCGGGCAATCGAATAGGCCAACTGCGCTCACTTACGCTGCAGCTGCTGCGAGGGCCTGCTGCTCGACCCCGTGTACACGGGCCGCGCCGCTGCCGGCCTGCTTGACCTGATCCGGCGCAACGTCATCGGTCGAGATAAAACCGTGTTGTTCTGGCACACGGGCGGTCAGCCGGCGTTATTTGCTTACAACCGGCAACTGGGCCAGGTAGAGTCAGGTTCCTTCTTTGCTTTCCCTTCTCCGCTCTTTTGAGAGAGCGAAGGCACCTACGCTTTCCCACAAACTTCTCACTCCCACCAGGCCAAAGCTCGCTGCGTACATGAATAGCACCGGTGCGAGGGCCGGCAGGCGTTCCTGCGCGATGCATCCGGTGAACAGCGCGTAGGCGGCCAACAGCAGTTCTCCCCACGTTGTCCAATCGAGCGGCACGGCGTAATCGGCGTCGTGGGCTTCCGCCGTCTTCGGCGTGCGCTGGAACTCGCTACGCCGGCCCGCCAATGCTTCGGCAAAGGCGCGCGTGTTACTGAGCGCTAGGCCAATCATACCGAGCATTGTCAGCGGATAAGCGCTCAACCGCGCCAGGCCCCGGCCTAGCCGCAACTGGCCCCAGAGCACCGCCAGCAACGGCGTCAGCCCCAGCCAGCCCAGCACACTCAGGTCAAGGGGCGATTGCTTGATGAGCACGACCGGCAGGCTCAAGAGCAAGGACAACACGGCGAGCGGCTGGGGCAAGTAGCCGGCGAGGTGCAGGAGCGCCAACAGCTTTCGATGAGTGTCGAGGCGCGCAGTGAGAACCTGCCGGCCCAGCTTGCGCAAAACCTGGAACGAGCCTTTGGCCCAGCGGAACTGCTGGCGCTTGATGCTGAGGAGCGTGGACGGCAGTTCGGCGGGGGCAGCGACTTCGAGTCGATAATCCAGCCGCCAGCCGCGCAGCTGCGCGCGATACGAGAGGTCGAGGTCCTCGGCCAGTGTGTCGCCTTGCCAGCCGCCGGCATCTTCAATACAGGCCCGCCGCCAGACGCCGGCGCTCCCATTGAAGTTCAACAGCCAGCCGGCGCGGCTGCGTGCTACCTGCTCGACGCAAAAGTAGCCATCCAGCGCCAGCGCCTGCGCGAGCGTGAGCGCGTTCCGCTGAGGATTGAGGTGCTCCCAGCGCGCCTGCACCAGGCCGAGGCGGGGGTCGGCAAGGAAGTCGGGGAGCAGACGACGCAGGAAGTCGCGCGGTGGGGCGAAGTCGGCGTCGAAGATGGCCACGAACTCCGGGGCAGGGCCGACAGCCGCCAGGCCCTCGGCCAGCGCGCCGGCCTTGTAGCCGTCGCGGGTGGAGCGGTGCAGGTAAGTCATTGCCACGCCGCGCGCCCGGTGGTAGGCCACCCGCGCCCGTGCCCGTTGTGCCGTCTCGTCGGTGGAGTCATCCAGAATCTGGATGTGCAGCCGGTCGGGTGGGTAATCGAGCGCGGCGACGGAGTCAATCACCCGCTCGACGACATAGCGCTCGTTGTAGAGCGGGACCTGAACGAGCACTTCCGGCCAGCGCTCCGGCGGGTTGGCCGGCGGGCGCGGTTTGTGATGAAACACCGCGGCGAGCAGGGCAATCAGCAGGTTGAGGCCGAAGATGGCCAGCAATAGCAACGTCAGTGTGTACAGCCCGAGGATCACATCTTCAATCAGCCACATGCTACTATCGTATCATTATCTGTGGAGTTGGATTCAGCTGCTGACTCCGCTGAAATTACTCGATTTTTGAAAAGTGCGCCAAATTACGCCCTACTTCAGGCTAGACGTTGAGCTTGTCTGTGTTCAACAAGTGGTGAAATTCGAGAACTTGTCCCACCTCCAGAAAATGAGCGAATGGGGAGTTGAGTTTTATAGAAGTTGCCCAGTTGCACCTGTGACTCCACTAAAAAACTACGATCTCACCGCGAAGCCGCGAAGAGCGCCAAGGATTCGCTTTTTGCTTTTCTTAGCGTTCTTGGCGTCTTCGCGGTTCAGATGGACTTTTTTCAGTAGAACCACCCGTGAGCGCCCTGAAAAAACAAGGTTTTAGCCGCCGAAATGAACGCAGCGCGAAGGTCGAAAAGCGCCCAGGAAGCGTCGCCAGGCGCGGACGAACAGCAAAAAAGCTTCCACCGCCTGCTCCGGCAAGCCCTTGGGTTCTGTTTGCGCTGCTTTCGGTTCCACTTCCGACCGGATTTTTGTGAGCAGGTAACGGTGGATCCGCCGCACGTTGACCACGGCGGCAGACGCAATCCGCAGACAGGCCACCCGGAAGCGTCCGCGTACCGGCAATTTGCCTGCACGGAAAGGATGTTTGAGCGAGCGGAGTGTCGACTCCACCGCCGCGCGCAGGTTACGTCCCGATTGATGGTGCGCCTGAGACGCCCGGCGACGTTGAGCGACGCGGGCTTGCGGGAGGGTAAAGGCCAGGACATAGCGCGGGTCACGTTGCTGCGGTCGGGTGCGGC
>JANWXR010000148.1 GCA_025057205.1 Anaerolineales bacterium
GCCACGTCGGTGCGCACGCCCTCGGCGAAGATGGTCGCGCCCTGTTCGCCGCGCGTAATCACCAGCACCTGCACGCGCTTCTGCAATTCGGCCTCGTCCCAGCCGAGCATCTTGTGGATCAGACCTGCTTCGTAATCGTTGACGGCCAACATCCATGCGCCGTCCACGCCTTCGCGCACGTCTTCCTTGCCGGCGCGCGCCAGCTGCTGGCCGGGGTCATAGACGTAGCGCCAGCCCAGCTCCTTGCACTCGCGCACGAACTTGCGCATGGCGTCCGGCGCATTAGGCGAAATCACCACCAAGTCGGGCTTGCGCTCCAGGTCGTAGAGTGATTGCGCCGCCGCATACCTCATCGCCCCCGGATAGAAGGAAGCGATTTGGCAGTTGGCGCGGTCGGTGCTGGCGAAGAATGAAGCGGTGAAGGTGCCCTCGATGACCTTGACGGCGCTGCAATCCACGCCGTGCTCTTCGAGCCAGGCGCGGTACTCGGCGAAGTCCTCGCCGACGGTTCCCATGATGGCCGCCTCGCCGCCGAGCAGTGCATGGGTGAAGGCGATGTTGGGCGCCGTGCCGCCGCGCTGACGCGTCATCGTCTCCACCAGAAAGCTCAGGCTAAGGTTGTCAAGCTTCTCCGGCAGGATGTGGTCTCTAAAGTAGCCGGGGAAGGTCATCAGATGATCGTAGGCAATGGAGCCGGTGAACAGGATACGCATTCAGGGCAGAGAGGACTGAAGATTGAAGACTGAAGACCGACGGTCGAGAGCCGGTCTTCGGTCAGTAATCTTCGGTCATAACTCATTCTTCACCGCGCGCGGCAGGTTCTTCGCGTACGGTGGGCGGACGATTCCATTCTCGGTGACGATGGCAGTCAGATAGCGGTGCGGCGTCACGTCGAAGGCCGGGTTGCGGGCGCTGACTCCCTCCGGCGCAGCCGGTTCGCCGGCTACGGCGATGTTTAGTACTTCGGCGGGGCTACGTTCTTCGATGGGAATCAGGTCGCCGTGCGCCAGCGTCAGGTCAACGGTCGAAGTGGGCGCGACGCAGTAGAACGGCACGCCGTTTTCCTTGGCCAGCACGGCAAGCATATACGTGCCGATTTTGTTGGCCACGTCGCCGTTGGCGGCGATACGATCGGCGCCGACGAGGCACAGGTTCACCTGGCCGCGTCGCATGAAATAGCCGGCGGCGGAGTCGGAGATCAGGTCGAAGGGGATGCCGGCCTGCTTGAGTTCCCAGGCCGTCAGGCGCGCGCCCTGCAGGCGCGGGCGCGTCTCGTCCACCAGCACGTGAATCTTCTTGCCCTGAGCGTGCGCGGTGAAGATGACGCCGAGCGCAGTGCCGAAATCCACCGTTGCCAGCGCGCCGGTGTTACAGTGGTGCAGAATGGTGTCGCCGTCCTCCACCAGAGTCGCGCCGAACGCGCCCAGGCGCTTGTTCACTTCCACGTCTTCATCGGCCAGCTTTTGTGCTTCATTGAGCAGCGCCTGACGCACATCGTCGGCGCTCTCCAGGTCTTCGCTGACGGCGACGCGCATCAACCGGTCTACCGCCCAGGCCAGATTGACGGCGGTGGGCCGCGCTGCCTTGAGCACCTGCGCCGCTTCTTCAAGGTCGCGCAGCAGCTGGGTGCGGTCGGCGGCCTTGCTCTCGAAGCCGGCCAGTGCCAGCCCGAAGGCCGCCGCCGCGCCGATGGCAGGCGCGCCGCGCACCACCATCTCGTGGATGGCGCGCGCAACATCGCGGTAGGAGTGGAAGACCGGCGTTTCGAAACGACCGGGCAGGAGACGCTGGTCAATCATCCGCACGCCGTGGTTGTGCCATTCGACGGTTCGCATCGGGTTCTTTATCCCTGGCCTCTTTCGGAAGGGCAGGCGCACAAAAAACGCTCTCGCGCCGAGAGCGTGGGCAGTTCGAGCGACGGGATTATAGCAGTGTGGCAGGTGACTGTCACTGGGCAACCAACCTCCTGCAACGTCGAGCAGTCTTCGCCCAGTGACAGTCAATTCATCTTCATCGCTGTCACCAAACAAAACGGTAGATGTGCCACGCGCGCCCAGCCGGCGTTGTGTTCGTCGGCACGTGCGGCCTGTCCGACGCGGGTCTGCTCGTCTTCGGTGAGCGGCAGGCCGCGCAGGAAGTCGAAGCGGGCAGGGTCGGGGGGACGCAATTCGGGCAGCAAGTCCACGCGCACGCGGAAGCCACGCGCCTCCAGCCACCCAGGCAGCTTGCGCCCGATGAACGGGTCGGCGCCGGCGCGCGCGAGGGCCGCGATCCACACCTCACGCAGGGCGGCCTCCGGCGGATGCTCGATCAGGCCGCCATAGTCCGGTTCCAGCGCCACCAGTGCGCCCTCGGCACGCAGCACGCGCGCGATTTCATCCAGCACGGCCTCCGCCGGTTGCATCCACAACAGCGCGCACTGGCAAAAGACGAGGTCGAAGGTGAGGGAGGGGAACGGGAGGCGCAGCGCGTCCGCGCAGACGCGCCCCGCGCCGGCGAACGGTGTGGGGTCTGCGCGCAGCGCAGCGAAGGCGAGGTCGAGCGCCGTGACCGACCCGCCGGCGCGGCGCACCAGCTCACCGGTGACCGCGCCGCTGCCCGCGCCGAGATCGAGCACGCGACCGCGCCGCGCGATGGCCACCCGCCGCAGCAGGCGCGCGCGGGCCGGCGCCAGCCACTTCGCCTGAGCGTGGAGCAGGTCGGCGGTGGGCAGGCTGGGGTTGGTCATTCACCTGGTGCGTAATACGCGCGCTGTGAAGATGGACTTCTCAATCAAACGACGTGCTACGCAACACGCAACATGCAATACGCAATACGCAATACGTTATCTCCCTCCTCCCGCGCACGCACATGCACACGCGCAGCCGGCGCAGGCGCAGGCGCACGAACGCCCGCCTCCGCCGCTGCGCCCGCCGCCGCTCGTGCTGGAGGACTCGGCCAACGCTTTGAAGATGTCGCCGGTGACTTTATCCGCGCCGCTCAGGTTGACGAAGCCGCCTTTGCTAGGCACGCCCATCGAGCCGGGCAGGATGGCCGAGGCCAGGTTGCCCATGGTGTTCTCGGCCCAGCCTGCAAAACCGGCGGCGACATCTCCGACGGAAGACTTGCCGCCCGCCGCCGGCCCCGGCGCGCCGAGCGAGGGCTTCGCCATGCCGGTCCCCGTCCCGCCGCCGGTGACGATGGGCCGCTTCCAGATAGGACGATACGGCATCCCCGGCGCGTCGAGCACGGTGGGGAAGTTGCGGTCCATCAAAATCCATTCGAGGTTGCGGTCAATGGCCTGCTCGCGCATCTTCACATCGCCGAGCGATTGTGCTTCAGCGACCACGCGGCTGACGATGCGACGGTAGTAGTCCTGCGTATCTGAGAGGTCGAAGCCTTTCATGCGCGCGGCTACGCCGTCCAGCAGGCGCCTCATCGCCTTGCCGAAGTCGAGCTTCTCGACGACGGCGAGGAGGGGCGCGCCTTCAATCACGTCGAGGAAGGCGTGCTCGTACTCATGCAGGACGATACCTTTCTTTTGAGCGACGGCGAGGCGGTATTGAGTGCGTTTGTTTTTGTCCGGCGCGCGGTACTCATCGGCAAGGCGGACGGTGAGCGGCGTGTCCTTCACCTGAACCAGCACGCCCTTCTTGAGCAGGCCGAAAAGCACCAGGCCGAGCACGCGGCTAAGCGGCAGCTCCAGCAGCGCTGCGGCCTCCGGCGCGGTCAGGCCGCGCTTGATGCCGCCGCCCTCCACTTGCGCGATAGCGGGCCGGTATTCGCGCTTACGGCGGTGCAGGAAGTATTCGTTGGCAATCACCGCGCCCACCATCCCCGGCGCAAGGCAGAGCGTGGCGTAGCCGCTTGCTGCCATGAGGAAGATCAGTCCGCCGGCCAGTAACACAAAGACAGAGATGCCGGTGCCGCCAGAAAAGCGGAAGAATGCCACGGCGAACAGGCCAACGACGAGCGCGCCGATCAGTATGCCGGCTTCGGGGTTGTCCTCCATCCACTTCACCGCCAGGTCGAGGACGTTCTGCCGGACGATGCCGGCGGTGATGCCGCGATTGGGGAACGAGGCGGCCACGCGGTACGGGCCGGTGAGGCGATGCTGAGGAACCTGCCAGACCACGACGGCGCGGTCGTTGAACAGAGCTTTGTCGGTGAAGGGACGGTCCTGCCAGAGCACCTCGTCCGGGTGGATGCCGGGCAGCATGTGAATGGCGATTTGCAGGTTGGTCGTGCCCTGCACGAATTGCTCACCGAACCACGTGGGCGTGATTTGCAGCGAGACGTAGCCGGGCCGTGTCACGTCTTCGTAGAGCAGGCGCGGCATGGTGAACTCGAAGCGCAGCGTGCCCGTAGCGCCGGGCTGGATGGCGAACTCGTCCAGATGCACTTCGACGCCGGGGGTCACGAATTCCGAGTCGCGGATGTCGCTGAGCGGGTTGCCGTCGAGCGAGGCCGTCATGTTGCGCCGGTCATAGCCGGAGTGCGGCATGCCGATGTCCACAATGTCTATCGGGTCGGCGAATTCGCTGTTGGTAAAGGTGATGTCATACTGGATGCGCACGTTGCCGTCCGCTTGGACGAACAGCTGCATCTTCAGTT
>JANWXR010000149.1 GCA_025057205.1 Anaerolineales bacterium
AAGCGCCAGCGCGCAGCCCCTCACGGTATCCGACGAATGGCTGTCGGCCTTCATCGGCAGCCTGCCCTACGCGCTGACCGGCGCGCAGACCCGCGCCGTCGCCGAGGTACGCACCGACCTGAGCCGCACCGTGCCCATGAACCGTCTGTTGCAGGGCGATGTCGGTTCGGGCAAGACTGCCGTGGCCGCCATCGCCATGGCCATCGCCATCCGCGCCGGTGCGCAGGCCGCACTGATGGTCCCCACCAGCATTCTGGCCGAGCAGCACTTTCAAACCATCACCCGCCTGCTAACCGCAGATGGCAAACCGCAGCCCGCAGTCGGCGTCCCCGCATCGGCCATCCGCCTGCTGCAAGGCGCCACCCCCGCTGCCGAGAAAGAGGCTATCTATGCCGGGCTGCGCAGCGGCGAAATCAAAGTGGTCGTCGGCACGCATGCGCTCATCGAGTCGCCGGTGGAGTTCGCCAATCTGGGGCTGGTAGTGATTGACGAGCAACACCGCTTCGGCGTAGCGCAGCGCGCCTCGCTGCGCGGCAAGGGGCGCAATCCGCACTTGCTGGTAATGACGGCCACGCCCATCCCGCGCACGCTGGCGCTCACGGTGTACGGCGACCTCGACCTGACCGTGCTCGACGAAATGCCGCCGGGCCGCCAACCCATCACCACCTACATCCTGCACGCCAACGAGCGCGAGCGCGCCTACGCCTTCGTGCGGCGCGAGGTGCACAAGGGCCGGCAGGCTTTCCTCATCTTCCCACTCGTCGAAGAGTCCGAGAAAAGCGAAGCGAAAGCGGCGGTCGAGGAACATACGCGCCTCCAGCAGGAAATCTTCCCCGACCTAAAGCTCGGCCTGCTCCACGGACGAATGAAGCCCAACGAGAAGGACGAGGTGATGCGACGGTTCCGCGCCGGCGAATACCACATCTTGGTCTCGACCTCGGTGGTGGAGGTGGGCGTGGACGTGCCCAACGCCAGCGTCATCCTGATTGACGGCGCGAACCGCTTTGGCCTGGCGCAGCTGCACCAGTTCCGCGGGCGCGTCGGACGCGGCCAGCACCCGTCCTATTGCCTGCTCGTTTCTGACTCGCCCGACCCCGCGCCAGACGAGCGGCTCAAGGCGATGGAGGCCACGCAGGACGGCTTCGTGCTGGCGCAGAAGGACCTCGAGCTGCGCGGCCCCGGCGACTTCCTCGGCACACGCCAGAGCGGCTTCGCCGGCCTACAGACCGCACGCCTGAGCGACCTCAAGACCATCGAAAAGGCCCGCCGCGAGGCGCTTGCCCTGTTCGAGCGCGACCCGGAGCTTCAGGCGCCCGAACACGCCGGCATCGCCGCCCTCGTCGCCCGGTTCTGGACCGAAGGCGCAGGTGATGTTAGCTAGGACAGGAAAGGAGGGAAACGCGGGAGGATGCCCAACCCCAGGGTTCCACTCTTTCCCTACTTTACTTTCCCTCTTTTCCAAAGGGACGCAGGAGAACCGCCTTGAAAATCAAAGCCGTCTATCCCGGAACGTTCGACCCAATCCACTTCGGCCACATCGACATCATCCAGCGCAGCGCCGAGCTGTTCGAGGAAGTCATTGTGGCCGTCTACGACAAGCCGCTCAAATCGCTGGTCTTTCCATTCGAAGAGCGCATCGCTCTGGTGCGCCAGGCCGTCCAGGAGCTGGCGCTCGCCAACGTTGAGGCGGTGGGCTACAACGGCCTGACGGTAGATTTCTGTCGCCGGGTGAACGCCAAGGTCATCATCCGCGGCCTGCGCGTCTTCTCCGACTTCGAGTTCGAGTTCCGCATGGCGCTCGCCAACCGGCGGCTGGCGCCGGAAGTTGACATCGTCAACCTCATCACCAACGAGCAGCACACCTTCCTCAGCAGCACCACCGTCCGCGAGATCGCTTCGCTGGGCGGCGATGTGGGCACGATGGTGCCGCCCCATGTCGAGGCCGCGCTTAAGCGCCGCTTCAGGGAGCTGGGCGAGGATGGCAGCGCCCGCGTCGTGCCGATGACGCAGTTGAGGGATTAGTCTTCAGTCTTCAGTCTTCAGTCCTCAGCCTCGAGTCATCATGACCTAAGACTGAAGACTGATAACTAATGACTGATGACCGATGACCGAATTGCGCCGCAGCCCTATTGGGTGTATCTTTACGGCAACCTGCCAAATTCCGAGAGAACCGTATGGACATCCTCCATCTTGTTGACCGGCTGGAAGAGGTCTTCAACGACGGGCGGCCCATCCCTCTGACCCGCAAGCTGGCTGTGGACGAGGACCGCGTGCTGGAGCTAATTGACCAGATGCGCGTCTCCATCCCCGAAGAGGTGAAGAAGGCGCAGCAGATTCTGAATCAACGCGACAGGATTCTGGCTCAGGCGCAGGAGGAGGCTCAGCGCACCGTGCAGCTGGCGCAGGAAAAGGCCGCGCAACTGGTGGAGAAGGAAATGATTGTGGAGCAGGCCAAACAGCGCGCCCAGGAAATCATCCGACAGGCCGAGCGGGACGCCGAGAGCATCCGCGCCGATGCCGACGATTACGTGCTGGACACCCTCACCCGGCTGGAGGCCGAGACCGCCAAATCGCTCCAGCAAATCCGCAACGGCATCAACAAACTGCGCGCCGAAAAGGGCCAGCCGCCGCTCAGCGCGGAAGCATGAACCCTCGCTGGGCAAACTGGAAGAAGCGCACCCACCAGCTCCGCGTCGAAGTATACGCCCTTTATCTGGCCTACCACGACCCGCGCGTTCCCTGGCACGCCCGCCTGTGGGCCATGATCGTCGTCGGGTACGCCCTTAGCCCGATTAACCTCATCCCCGATCTCATCCCCATCCTTGGCCACCCTGACAACTTCAAGTTGATTCCACTCGGCGCGGCACTGGCGCTGCGCTTGATCCCGGCCCCCGTGCTGGCCAAGTGCCGCATCCGGTCACAGACCGCCTTTGTTAAGGAGAAACCCGTCAACCGGGCTGGTTGCCTTTGTCATCGCGCTCATCTGGCTCGTGCTGGCCTCACTAGGCGCCCGCCCCCTCTGCAATTTCCTTCTGCCACGTTTTGCTTGACACCTCTGCTGCCCATTCCTATAATCCCGCCCTGCTCGCCCGCACTTCTTGTAATGAACCGAACGTTGGAGGCGAGCCTTATTTTGTTCATTCATCGATGCTCCGACTCAACGTAGAGAAAGGAAAAACGCTATGCCTCCACATCCAAAGCGAAAGCACTCCAAGGGCCGCCGTAATCGGCGCCGCTCCCACGATGCGCTCACCGCTCGCGCCCTTGTGTCCTGTGCCAACTGCAACGAGATGCACCTCTCCCACACCGTTTGCCCTAGCTGCGGCTTCTATGACGGCAAAGAGGTGATCGCCAAGAAAGCCCGCAAGAAGAAGTAACCGGATACGCCGCCACGACGGTTACCCCCTCCTCTTACCCTTAAGAGCACAGAGCCTGGAGATTTTGAACGGTCTCTGTGCCATCGGCGCTCTTCGCGGCTTAAGAACTGATGCCAGCCTTCGACCCGCGACACACCGCTTTCGTTTTTCCCGGCCAGGGTTCACAGATGGTGGGCATGGGCCGGGAACTGGTGGAGGCCTCGCCCGCTGCACGCCGGGCGTTCGCCGAGGCCGATGAAGTGCTGGGCTATCCGCTGTCACGACTGTGCTGGGAAGGGCCGGAGACCGACCTCAACGCGACGGTGCACACACAGACTGCGCTGCTGACCTGCTCCATCGCCGCGTTGCGCGCCGCGCAGGAAAAGCTAGGCGATTTTCAGCCTGCCTTCATGGCCGGCCATTCGGTGGGCGAGGTGACGGCGCTGGTCGCCGCCGCCTCGATGACGTTCACCGATAGCCTGCGGCTGGTGCGCGCACGCGGCGAGGCGATGGCGGCAGCGGGAGAGCGCGCGCCGGGCGGCATGGCTGCAATCCTTGGGCTGGACGCGCCAGTGTTGGAAGAGGTCTGCGCGCAGGCAGCGGCGGCGACGGGCGGCGTGGTGCAGGTCGCCAACGACAACTGTCCTGGCCAGGTGGTCATTTCTGGCGAAGTCGCCACGCTGGAGAAAGCGATAGAACTGGCCAAGGCACGCGGCGCCAAGCGGGCTATGCGGCTGGCCGTCAGCATCGCCGCGCACTCACCGCTGATGGCCTCCGGTGCGGAGCAGTACGCACGCGCCGTCGCCGCAACGCCCATCCAACCGCCGCGCGTGCCCGTCATCAGCAACATCACCGCCCGGCCCCTGCCGGACGCGGCCGCCATCCGCAGCGAATTGCCTGCACAACTCACTACGCGGGTACGTTGGACAGACTCAGTGCGCTACCTGCTGGCGCAAGGCATCTCGACCTTCATCGAGTTCGGCTCGAAGGATGTGCTGACGAACCTGCTCAAACGGATTGATGGAAACGCCGCCGGCATCGCCGTGAACGGCCTTGAAGGCTTGGCGAAACTTGAGACGGGGGCCTGAGGCAGCCGACTAGCGAGCGCGCGCCTCCAGCCAGCGTTGCAAACTTTCCCACGCGTCGACAATGAGCCTATCCGAATAACTAGTAGGACTTACGCAGTTGGCGGGGGTTGCCGCCACATCTGGCGTACTTCCGGCGGATA
>JANWXR010000014.1:0-3077 GCA_025057205.1 Anaerolineales bacterium
GGTTCTACTGGAAAAAAGTCCATCTGAACCGCGAGAACGCTAAGGAAAACAGGGGCGAAGCCTTTGCACTCTCCGCGTCTCCGCAACTCATCTCTGTGGATAGGGCGGGCAGGTTCCTTGAGACCGCGAAGGCACCAGGAACGCGCAGGAAAGTAGGGGCGAAGCCTTGCCTACTCTCTATTCTCGGCTAACTGACTTTTGTCACTACCGGCGGCGCGGGTGCATCGGTTATGGTGTGGCGCGCCCCCACCTTCCCCAACCGAACTTGCAATTGATGGCGGGGCGCAGCAGCCCGGATAATGGTTGACGAAGGCGATCATCATGCTATCGCTGGATCGGCTGGCCCCTATTGACAACTTCGGTCATTCCATCAAGACGGTTTCGTATCTGTATCGGCCCTCCACCGTCGAGCAGATTGTCGAGCTGTTTCGTTTGGCCGAACGGCACGGGCTGACGATTGCGCTGCGCGGCGCGGGCAGGACCTACGGCGACGGCGCGCTCAACGCCGGCCACATCGTGCTGGACATGCGGCGCATGAACCGCATCCTCGACTGGAACCCGGAGACGGGCATGATTCGGGTGGAGCCGGGCGTCACCCTGCAACAGCTCTGGCAGCACACGCTGGAGGACGGCTGGTGGCCACCGGTGGTCTCCGGCACGCAATTCCCGACGCTGGGCGGTGCGCTGGGGATGAACATTCACGGCAAGAACAACTGGAAGAATGGCACGCTCGGCGAGCACGTACTGGAGTTCGAAGCGTTGCTGCCCACCGGCGAGACGGTGAGCTGCTCGCCCACGTGCAACGCCGACCTGTTCTACTCCCTCATCGGCAGCGCCGGCCTGCTGGGCGTGTTCACCTCCATCACGCTGCAATTGAAGAAGCTATACTCTGGCAACGTGCGCGTCAGCGCCTGGGCCACGCCCAACCTGCGTGAGATGCTTACCGACCTCGACCGGTTCAAGGCCGATTACGACTACATCGTCGGCTGGGTGGACGGCCTGAACCGCAACGGGCGCGGCCAGATTCATGCTGCCGACTACCTCCGTGAAGGCGAAGACCCACACCCGACGCAGACGCTTCGGGTGGAATATCAGACCCTGCCGGACACGTTCTTCGGTGTTGTGCCCAAATCCATGATGTGGCTGGGGATGCGATTCTTCATGAACAACCCCGGCGCCTGGCTCATCAACACGGCCAAGTACCTGCACGCGCGCACGCTTGAACACAACAAGCAGTACCTCCAGTCACTGGTCGCCTTCAACTTCCTGCTGGACTACGTGCCGAACTGGGAACGCTCCTACGGCCCCGAAGGAATGATTCAATACCAGAGCTTCCTGCCGCTAGAGACAGCCGCCGAGACCTACCTGGAGATGCTGCGCTTGTGTCAGCGACGCGGCCTGCCTACCTATCTGGGGGTGACCAAGCGCCACCGCCCGGACAAGTTTCTGCTCACCCATGCCGTCAACGGCTACTCCCTCGCGATGGACTTCAAGGTGACGCGCAGCAACCGCGCCAGGCTGCAACAGCTTGCCGACGAGATGAACCAGCTGGTGCTACAGGCCGGCGGGCGCTTTTACTTCGCCAAAGATAGCACCCTCACGCCCGAGGTGGCCGCGCGCTACCTGGGTGAGGAAACACTACGCCGGCTGCGCGCGCTGAAGGAGCGCTGCGACCCGCATAGCCTGCTCCAAACCGACCTATACCGCCGCCTGATCCGGCCCAACTTCGAGCGCCTGGCCCCAAACGTGTGCGCCGGCCCGGCGCTGACCGCGAACGTCGTAACCTAAACCTTGGATGAGCACAGAGACGCATGCGAAAACGCGCTGACGGCTTGACGCAACCCCTTGAAGATATGCCGATTGGCGGGTGCATGCAAGGGTTGTCGGGGTGATATGTTTTTCACCACTCGACTGCGCGCTGGCCGGATCGCGCAGACTCCGCTAGACTGACGGCCATGTCTTCCCTGCCCCGTCTCACAGCGCACGTCGTCTATCTGATCGCGTTCCCGTTCAAGCCCGCCCCAAACCGGGCGACGCGCCCGCCCACACTCACCAAATCCGCGCCGTACTTTCAGGCCCTCGACACCGAAATTGCCGAACTCGGCGAGAGCACGCTGAGGCTGGAAGGCCAGCTGGTCACGGTCCGGCGACAGATGATTGACGGGCAAGTTCAATCGGTAGAATGCCACTACGACCTGCCGGATTGTCTCTCGCCCAGCGCCGTCGCCTTCAAGCAACGCCTGCAAAACGCTCTGCGCCGGCACATTGAGGCGGAGGCCGGTTACGCCGGCCCCTTCGTCGAGGAATACTCCATCCTCTGCTTTACCCACAGCCACGCTGCGCCGGATGCCTGGGTGGACGCGCATGCGCTGGCCCTGGCGCCTCTCTTGCGCACGGAGGCCCGCGCCTTCACGTCACGCGAAGCCGAGCAGATTTTGGCCTCGCGCTCCCGCTACGCCGATAACGACCTGACGGTGGTGGACTGGGAAGGCGCGCTGGTCATTGACCCGGAGGGGGACTTTCAATCGGAGATCGAACTGCTCAAGCTGGGCAACTACCAGGTTCTGCGCTATCGTTTGCTCGACCGCGCCATTGAGCGCAGCCTGGAATCGCTACGGCAGGAGCTGCACAGCCGTCGCCGCTTCGGCCTGGGCAGCCGCGCCTTGCATGAGGCGCTGGAGAAACGGCTCGAATTGCTGCTGGAATTCGAGAAGAGCGAACAGCTGCTCCTACTTATCGGCGACTGGTACACGGCACAGCTTTACCGGCTGATTGTGGACGAGCTGTACATTGACGAGTGGAAGGCCGCCGTGCACGGCAAGCTCGACCAGTTACAATCCATCACCGACACGGTGCGCGCCAACTACTCGCTCAGCTGGGAGCGTTTCCTCGATATGGTGCAGCTTATCGGCTGGCTGGTGCTGCTGATCGGCTACTTCGTCCTGTTCTACTTCGAAGTGCTCACCCTCGGAAAGTGAGAGGCCACCATGCCCGAATCACGTGCTTACCTGCACAAAGCCTGGCACCCCGACCCGCAACTGGGCTACGTAGAGATGGACGGCAAGGTTTACGAGCGA
>JANWXR010000014.1:3175-22683 GCA_025057205.1 Anaerolineales bacterium
ACGCTTCGGCCCGGATAAGCCGGTGGGCTGGGTAGAGCTGGCGACCGGCAAGGTCTACGCGTCGCGCTTCGGCCCGGATAAATACATCGGCTATGTGGACTTGACGAACGGCAAGATTTACCGTCACGTCCCCGGCGGGCCGGATGAGTATCTGGCCGATACCGACCGCGACGGCAACTTCTTCCGGCACGTGCCGCTTGCGCCTGATAAGTACGTCGGCAACATCACGCCCATGCCGGGCTACGCCCATGCCGGCGCAGCGTATCTGCTGCTGTTGTTGCCGGCACTGGAAGAACTGGAGCGGGAGGCCGGGAACAGTCGGGCCGGCGCTTGAGGCTTGCAGGTCAGTCCCCTTGGACGCTTTGAATGAAGAGCCTCAGCGCACGCGGCGCTTCCACTCTTCCTTGAGTTCCAGGTTTGTCAACGACTCACCGGATTTGAGGGAGAGGAAATCCACCAGCAAACGGTTGAAACGCGCGGCCTCATCCAGCATAGGGAAGTGGCGCGAGTCCTCCAGCTCAATACTGTGGACGTTATTGGTCAGGTACTGCATCAGGCCATTACTGGGCGGGCTGATGAGCGAGTCCTTCTCGCCATAGACCAGCAGGTAGGGCAACGTCAGTTGCTCGACGGCATGCGAGAGGTCGACCTCAGTGAGGGCGCGTATGCTGACTTCCACCGCCGCCGGGTCGGTCTTGGCAGCCTCGCGGCTGATCGGCTCGGCCTGCGGCCCGCGCCCGATGAAGGACTCGATCAGGCTGGCGAGCGGGGTAGCGAACAGCGCGCCGTTGATGGCCGAGGCGGTCAGGGGCACGCTGACGGCCATGACCCGGTCGGCCAGCTCTGGGTATTTGCGGGCGAAGTGGGCCAGCACCGCGCCACCTAGCCCGTGGCCGACGAAGGCGGCTTTGAGGATCGCCAGCTGCTCCATGAAGCCCTTGATCAGATCGGCCTGGGATTCGAGGCTGTAGCGGTCAGGGCGTTTGGCCGAGTCGCCGAAGCCCCACAGGTCAAGGGCGTAGGTGCGGAACTCGCCGCTGAGCGCCTGCATCGTTGGAATCCAATAGCGCCACGAGCCGAGCCAGCCGTGGATGAAAATCAACGGACGCCCACGCCCAAGGACTTCGTAATGAACAACATCATCGTCAACGATGATAGCGCTCATCGCATCTTAGTCTTCAGTCTTTAGTCCTCATCTCTCAATCATCATATCCTCTATAAAGACCGATGACTAAAGACTTATGACTTATCCTTCGCCTTCGCCTTGGCCAAAATCTCCGTGACTCTCAGCAACAACTGATCCGGCGCAAAGGGCTTGAGAATATAATCGAGTGCGCCGGCCTCGTAACCGGCCTGCACTTCGGAGTCCTGTCCCTTGGCCGAGAGAAAGACCACCGGGATATGCTGCGTTTTTGGGGTGGCCTTCACTGTCCGGCACAATTCGTAACCTGTCATCTTGGGCATGCGCACATCGCTCAGGATCAAGTCGGGCATCTCTTGCTGGGTTAACTGCCATCCTTCTTCGCCGTTGGATGCGGTTAGCACATCATGTCCGCCAATTCGCAGCGTAAACATGATCAGATCACGAATATCACGCTCGTCTTCTACAATCAGGATTTTTGCCATGCGTCGTCCCAGTAAATGCCGTCTTACTCCACGCCAGCAGCCAGCCCCTTGATTTTCTCCGGCGCTGCTACCGGTAAAGCTACGGCGAAGGTGCTGCCCCTGTCCACCACCGACTCCTTCAACCAGAGCCGTCCGCCCTGCATCTCGGTCAACTGCCTGGCGATGGACAGGCCCAGCCCGGCGCCAGCGGTCGCCATCACTAGCGGATGATTGCCGCGGAAGAAACGATCGAACAGACGCGAGCGGTGCTCATCGGGGATGCCGATGCCGGTGTCCGAAACCTCGATGACGATTTCGGAACCGACCAGACGTGCGCGCATCGTGATAGTCCCGTCGGCTGGCGTGTAGTTGTAAGCATTCTCGGCCAGGTTGCTCAGCACCTGCGTCAGCCGCATATGGTCGCCCCAAACCGCAGGCAGGTCGGCGGGCACATCCAGGTGCAGATTTATGGTCTTCTTCGATTCGACCATCTGCGCCTGCACCATCTCGGCCACGGTGTTGAGGATGTCGCGCACACTCACCGGTCCAAGCACCAACTGGACCTTGCCGGATTCAATCCGGGCGCGGTCGAGCAGGTCTTTCACCAGCAGGCCGAGCCGGTCGGAGTGGGCACGGATAAGGTCGAGCGACTTTGCCTGCATTGGTGAAATGGGGCCAGCGGCGCCCATCAGCAGTACGTCGGTGTATCCCTTGATAACCGTTAGCGGCGTGAGCAACTCGTGGCTAACGTTGGTGACGAACTCGGTCTTCAACCGGTCTACCTCCACCTCGCGGGTGATGTCACGGATGAGGGCGACAGCACCCAAGTACTCCTCACCGGTGGTGACCGGCGAGACCGAGATCAGCAAGATGCGTTGACTATCTTCCAGCTCGACGCGCTCGGTGACCACATCTCCGGGCACGCTGCGTTGCGGCTCACGACTCCACTCCGCGATCGAATCGAACAGGGCGCGCCCGCCGGCACCGAACAGACCAATGAAGTCGGCGATGGATCGGCCCACCGTCTGCTCACGCTTGAGGGAGAGCAGACGCTCGCAGGCGGCGTTGAGCAGGCTGATGCGGCCATCGCTATCCGTGACCAGGACGCCATCGGCAATGCCCTCCAGGATGGCGCGGTTCTTAGTGGCCTCCACCTGTTGAATGCGCAGCAAGCTGCCCAAGCGCTCAGCCTGTTCGCGCAGGATGCGATAGAGCTCGGCGTTGTTGGTGGCCGCGCCCACCTGATTAGCCGCCGCCATGACCAAGCGCTTCTGCTCTTCGTCAAAAGCGCGATCCTGCGGGCTATACAGGACGAGCGCGCCAAGCACTTCCTCGTTTGCTATTAGCGGCACAGCCAGCGCGCTCTTGTGCTGTACTTCCTGACCCGGCAGCCTCTCCCAGCGTGTGTCGCTCTCCAGATCGTGGATGACCACAGCCTGACGGTTCTTCATCACCCAGCCCACCAATCCTTCGTGCCCCTTCAAGGGCACAGGCTCGCCGCCGGGTGGGAGCACCTTAGGGCTGCCGAGCGCAGCACGGTAGATGAGCTGATTGGTCTCGGCATCCACAGTGAAGACGGAGCCTTGCGTCGCGCCGACGGCTTCAGTCACGAGTTCCAGCGCACGGTGCAGCACACGGTCCAGCTCCAAGCTGCTGGAGAGTTCGGAGGTGATCTGCAGCAGCGTCTCGACACGGTCGCGCTCGCGGCTCAATTCCTCCGTGCGCTGGGCAACGCGCATCTCCAGATCACGGGCGAAGAAGGCATTGGTCAGCGCCGAAGCGATCTGTGCCGCGATCGTCTGGCACAGTTCAATCTCATCAGTGGTGAAAACGCGCGGCGCGAAGCTCTCCAGCGTGAACGCGCCGAGGGGCCGGCCCTGTGCTATGAACGGCGCCAGCAGCAGAGAGCGCACGCCCAGCTCGCCGAGCTTGGCGCGGAAGGAGGCGTCAAAGTAAGCATCCTCGGCCAGTTCGCGCACGAGGACCACGCGCCGGGCCAGCACCTGGCCGGGCATGGCGTCGGCGGTAGGCGGCAGGCGCAGGCCCCGTACACCCAACAGCGGGGATTCAGTCTCCACGACAGCATACGACGAGGAATCGTCCAGCAACAACATGCTGACGTGATCCGCGCCGAACATCTCGACCAGTTGCTCGGCGGCCTCGCGCAACAGGACTTCCGCGTCGAGCGTGGCGCTGAGGGTGCTGGAGAGGGTGTTGAGCGCCCGCATGCGCTCGTTGCGCCGGCTAAGTTCAGCGGCGCGCAGCTGCACTTCGTCAAAGAGGCGCGCGTTCTGGATGGCAACGGCGGCCTGGTTCGCCAGCGTCTGCACCAGCTCGATCTCGCCGGGGGCAAAGCTGCGCGGTTCGTCCGTCTCGGCCAGGACAACGACAGCGATCAGCGTCCGAGCCACAACCAGCGGCATGACGAGCAGTGACTTCACGCCAGCGGCCTCGAGCATCGCCTGGTCTGGCGCGCTTAGCAGCGGCTCATTGGCCAAGTCATCTACCAGCACCGGCGCAAGCGACTCCTGAATGCGGGTCACCAACGCAGCGGGCAGCGGCAGCGGCGGCTCGCCCGACGGCGTGTGGACGATGACACGGATGGCTTCCGCATCCGGCGCGGCCACATCGTACGCGGCAGCCCGCTTCACGTCGATGGCAGCCAGCAGCTCGCGCAGCAGCACGCCGAACATCGTCTCCGCGTCGAGGGTGCCGCTCAATTCGGTGGAGACGCGATTGAGCAGAGCCAGCCGCTGTGAGCGGGCTGCAATCTCTGCGCCGCGCGCGACGTTCTCCTCAAAGAGGTGGGCGTTGTCCAGCGCGGCAGCGGCCTGGTTGGCAAAGGCCATCAGCAACTGCGCGGCGGACGGCGTGTAGAAGTCGGGGACGGCGGCATCGAGCGTGAGCGCGCCGATGACCTGCCCCTTGGCAATGAGCGGTGCGCCCATCCAGGAGCGCGTAGGCTGATATTCCCCACCAGGGAAGCGTGGATCGGCGTGCGTATCGCGGACGATGACGGCCTGACCGGTGCGCGTCATTTCGGCAAAGAGGGCGCTGTCATCAATAGCCACGGTCAGGCCTAGGCGCTCGGCGTCGTTCTCAAAGCCCTGAGCGGCGACGATGTGCAGCAGGTCGCGGCCGCGTGCATCTGGGCTGCGTAGCCAAAGGGTCAGGCTGTCGTAAGGAACGACCGGGCGCAGGTGGGTGAGCACCGCCTGCACCACGTCTTCGCTGCGCAGGGTGGCCGTCATCTGACGGGAGGCTTCGGCCAGGGCCGCCAGTTGTGTAGCACGCATCTGGATGTCCTGCTCCAGCTGAAGGCTCTCCAGCCGTGCGCTCAACTGGTTCGCCAGAATGTTGAACAGCTCCAGGTCAGAGGCATCCAGTGCTTTCTCCGCCGATTGCGCGCCGGCAAAGAGCGCGCCGAGATTCTGACCGGGCACGCCCAGCGGCACGCATATAAACGAATGAATCTGCAACAGAATGATCAGCGGCGACGTTTCCCAATCTGATCGGCGAACGGTGGTAGAGAACGCGGCAAATTCCTGATCAATGACGTGCGCCAGGGGGTTGGACTGACGTAGCAGAGCCTCCAGATTGATCTCCGGCCGAATGGCGCCGGCGCAGGCCACCGGCGTAAGACGCCCATCGCGCGGGAAGGCAATCACGACTACGTCGAGCTTCATCTCGCGCAACAGCGCTTCGGCCACGGCCTGCAACAACTCAGCAGGGGTGCGCAGTGCCGGCAATCGTTCGGTAACGCGGTGCAACGCCAACAGCCGCTGCGCACGGCGCTCGACGGCCTGATACAGCCGGACGTTCTCAATGGTCTGAGCAGCCTGATTAGCAAAAATTTCCACAACCTCGATCACGGCGCGGGTCGGGCGCCGACCGTCACGCGGGTCGTCTAGGCTGATTAGACCGAGCGGCTCGGCCCCGGCTCCTCGCAGCGGCACAATCAGCATGTCGTCCGGATGCCAGGCGAACGGCCCGCTTGCGCGGTTGGGCCGATCGTGCCCGCTATCCGGCATCGGGATGGTCTCCAGGGGAGCGATGAGGTGCGCGGCTTGCTCGTGAGGCAGGAAGTAGGATTGGCTGATGCGGAACTCGTCACGCATCAGCCGCTCGATATTTTCCCAGGCATGCTGCACATGGCGCGTCTCTTCGATGACGCGCAACGGCAGCCCAACGGAGACAACTCGCCGGGTACGCCGCGTCTGCGGCTCCAACAGATGGATGTTGACAACGTTAAAGCCAACGGCCTCCTGCAGGCCAAAGGCGATGGCTTCGAGGTTCTCCGCCAGGGGGCGGTCGGAGCGGACAGTGCGGGTGAGTTCCAGCAGCTGATGGAGCTGGTCGGCGCGCCGGCTCAATTGCTGATTGCGCCTGACCTGCTCATCGTAGCGACGTGCGTTGGCAACGGCAATGGCCGTTTGTGCAGCAAGGGCGCCAGCCGTCTCCAAAGTCGTCTCATCGAACGCAGCAGAGTCGGACGCGGTGAGGGTGATGACGCCGACGACCTCGTCCTGCTCCATGATGGGCACGAGCAGCCGTGCCACCGGGCCAGGACGGCTCAAAGTACGGCCGGTAGTCACCACTTCTGCTTCGTCGGCGCTCAACGCCGCCGTGTCTAATGGCACCGGGTACGGCAGGATGGGGTCGGGCGCAACTTCCTCGCCGGCACCGATGCGCAAGGCAACGCGCGGTGGTGCGCCCGACTCAGCAGCGGCCAACACCACAATCGAGACGTCTGTCGCCGGTGTGATGCGTAGCAGCTCTTCGCGCACCAG
Organism: Anaerolineales bacterium; assembly: GCA_025057205.1. Classification (GTDB taxonomy): domain Bacteria; phylum Chloroflexota; class Anaerolineae; order Anaerolineales; family UBA6663; genus JANWXR01. Next base: position 9,571 of record JANWXR010000014.1, read on the forward strand.
GCGCACCAGCGGAGCCAGCTCCAGCGTCCGGTTCAACTCTCGCCCGATGCGCGTTAAGGCCGTCAACTGTTCGACACGGCGCTGTAAGGTCTGGTCAGTGGCGGCGTAAAGGCGGGCGCGGTCAATGGCCGAGGCCACCTGCGCGGCTACGGTGGCCAGCAGACGCAGGTCAGCTTGGGAGTAGGCGCTTGGGCGGCGTGAGGCGATAATGAACTCGCCGATACTGCGATCGCCCGCAACCAGTGGTGCCGCCATGACGCTCTGCGCGCCGAAGCGCTCGATACTGGGCTGATATTGTTTGAGGATGCGCCGGTCACGCGGCGCATTGCCGCTAACAAACGGCTGCCGCGTGCGGGTGACCGAGTGAGCGAACTGCGGGTCGTCGATGCGGATGACCAGGTCTGCCGCATCAGCAACGGCCACGCCATAGATGGAAGCGGGATGGGGGCGCAGCTCACCGCGCGCTTCGTCGAGCAGTGCAATCAGGCCTACATCGAACCGAAATAGGTGGGCGGCGCGCGCCATCACCAGGTGTAGGATGCGGTCAAGGTCGGTGCCTTCGGCGGCAGCGACGGCGATCTCGCGCAGCTCTTCGGCCTGGTCGGCGCGGGCTTGGGCTTCATACACTAGCCGCGCGTTCTCCAAAATCACGGCAGCCTGATCGGCGAAGGCGCAGAGCAGGCGCGCTTCTGCCTCGGTAAAGGCTGCACCACCGGTATTGTGACACGCCTGAACCACACCCAGCCGCCTCTCACCGCGAGTTATCGGAGCCATAAGGGTCGCATGTGCACCGGTCAGCTCTACCAGCTCCTTCAGGCCAAGCGCCGTCACTGCCGGCTCATCGCGCAGGTTATTGGACAGCAGGTACGGCGCTTCGCGCCACAAACGTTCCGCCGGGCTGTCAGGGGGCAATGGCAGGCGATAGTTCTCCAGCACAGCGTCGGGCACGCCGTGGAACGGGGGTTGAGGAATGAGGGCGCGCTCACGTTCGTCGTAGAACAGGAAGCCCACCAAGTCTACCTTCAGGAGGCGGGCGATGGAGTCCGTCAGCCGGCGATACAGCTCACGCTGGTCAGCGGTGGCCTCAGTGGCGCGCGTGATTTCGGCTAGGCTAGCGAACTCGTCGGCGCGACGCCGCTGCGCGGCGTAAGCGTAGGCATTGTGGATGGCGACGGCGGTCTGCTCGGCCAGCGCTAGCAACAGCGGCTCATCGGCAGGCTTGTAGGCATTTTCGGTGACGCTCACCAGCTCCAGCGTACCGAGAAACTCACCACCTGCCAGAAGTGGGAAGCCGGCGTAGGCGCGCGCAGGCAGGTCCTCAAATGCAAGCCGGGGGCGGGCCAGCGTGAAGGTGCGCAGGTCACCGACGATGAGCGGCTCGCGGCGTTGAGCCAGGTAGCCGGTGAGATGCTCGCCGAGGCGATACGTCCCGGCAAGGCGGGTCGCCAGGCGCTCATACTCGCGCCGGCCGGCGATGCGCGCGGTCCGCAGCACCTGCTCGTTCGCGTCCCACAAATTGATCTCAGCGAGGTCATAAGGGTAGGCACGCCCCACGCAATCCAAACTGGTCTTGAGCACGTCCGGTAGTTCCAGCTGCGCGGCGATCTCGCGGTTCAGTTCGGCGATGTGGCGTAGCACCTCCAAGGACTGCGCCTCGGCAGCAGGATACAGTAGGCGACCGGCTTCCTTGAGCAAGACGACGATGCGGCTGGGCTTCCCGGCTTCACCCGGCAAGTGCAATGAGGTAGCCTCCAGCTGCCGGCCCGAAGTTTCCACGCTCAGCCGCGCTGAACCGGTAGCGGCGAACAGTTCGAGGAACGAGTCGCTGGGAGTTACACGGCGAGCCAGGCTGTTGAGGCTGATCGCCTCGCCGTCCAGGCCGAAGAATTGACGGGCGCGTTCATTGGTGTAAAGCAGTTTGCCGCCCTGCTGGGCGACCACCAGCCCGGTTTCGGGCGTGCTCTCCATCGGCAGGGCCGCCGGCGCGAGCAGGCTGACCTCGGGCGCACGCGGCGCAACGAGGCGCAGCATAACGAAGACCAGGGCCAACAGGCCCAGCCCTGCGGCAATTACAATCAGCGCAAACTCTATCGGCTCTTTGAGCATCGTCTTGTAGTCTTGTAGTCTTGTAGTCACGACCACCTGACTACTCGACCACCCGATTAAACGACGATGGGATCCGCAGCTGCATCCTGACGGCGAGCTTCGGCGGCCAGCTCGGTGATTTCGCGAATATCGGAGAACGGGCGCGTCTCCGGCGTGACGATGCCCACGGCCAGACGCATTAGTGGCACGCGGATTTCCTTCTCCTCGCCACCACGCGGGTCTTTTGCCAAGATGTAGCCACGCTCACGGTCAATGAAGTGATAGTGCGTGAGGATTTCTTCGGCAAAGCGGGCCTTGAGCCGGTCGCGCACCGCTGCAGCTCGGTCGGCGGCGGTGATGATGATAAAGTTGTCGCCGCCGGGATGGCCGACGAAGTCGTTGGTGGTGCCCAGATCGTCCACCACCTCGCCGATGAGCATAGCGGTAAAGCGCAGCGCCTCGTCGCCAGCGATGAAGCCATACACATCACGAAAGCGGTCAAAGTAACGCAGGCTGCAATCGAGCAGCGCCCAGTTCTGCTCGCGGATGATTTTACGCAGCTGGTCTTCGATCAGGCGACCGGAGGGCAGGCCGGTGCGCGGGTCGAGCGAGTTCTCACGCTCCTGCCGGGCGATGGAGTTCTGCACGCGCAGCTTCAGCTCTTCGATATCAAAGGGCTTGGTGATGTAATCGTCTGCGCCCAGCGTCAGGCCCTCGATCTTGTCGCTGCGCTCATCGCGCTGGGTGAGGAAGATGATGGGCACGTGGCTGGTGCGTGTGGTGGTGCGCAGCTCGCGGCACACGCTGTAGCCGTCCATGTCCGGCAGCATAATGTCAAGCAGGATCAGGTTGGGCAGGCCCTTGCGCGTCATCTCCAGCGCATCGCTACCTCGCTGGGCCACGCTGACCTCGAAGCCCTGCCCACCAAAGTAGATGCGCAGCATGTTGGAGATGTCGAAATCATCTTCCACGATGAGAATGCGGCCTTTGTTCATGTAACTCTCCTTGAGTCCTCTCCTCCGCTCCATTCTTGTAAAGAGGGGGGAGGTGATGTGGGTTATTTTACGTTTACACTCAACGTCATTAACGGCGCGTGGGTCAACGCCCCGTCGCCGTCGCGGATCACGATGTAGCCCTGTTCCACATCCATGAAGGAATAGTGTGCCTTCACGCCTTCATCGAAGCGGGCGCGTAGCATCGCCGCTAGCCCTTCGCTATCGGCGGCGCCGGTGAGCACCACGAAGGTATCGTTGGCCGGATGGCCGATGAAGTCATCGGGGCCGCCGTGTGTGTTGATCACCTCGCGCAGCACCTGCGCAGCAAACTTGAGCACATCGTCGCCGGCAGCGAAGCCGTTCACGTCCACGAATGGGCTGAAGGACTCCAGCCGGCACTCCAGTACTTGCCAGCCCGGCAGCACCTGAACGGCGGCGATCTGCTCATCCACCAGTCGTCCTGTAGGCAGGCCGGTGCGCGGGTCGAGCAGATTGTCTCGTTCGGCGCGCTTGATGGCGGCCAGCACTCGCAGGCGCAGCTCCTCCAAATCGAAGGGTTTGCTGACGTAATCCACCGCGCCGGCGCTCAGGCCGGTCAGCCGGTCGCTCTGCGAGTCGCGCTCGCTGATGAAGATGATGGGGATATGGGCGGTGCGCGGCGCGGCGCGCAGAGCGGCGCAGACTTCCAGACCGTTCATCTCCGGCAGGTTGATGTCCAGCAGGACTAGGTCGGGCAGGCTCTGGCGAGCGGCGCTGAGGGCCTCCGGCCCGCGCACGGCTACGCTAACGTCGAAGCCGTGCTCGGAGAAGTACATCCTGAGCAGCTCGAGGGTATCGGCGTCATCTTCGACGACGAGCAGTCGCCGCGCTTTCATACCTTCACCTTTCTGTGGCGGTGCACCGCGGCATTCTGCGCCGCTAAGCGGACTCTCTCGATTTGCTCTGCCGTCACCGCGCGCTCGAAGGAACGGAAGCCGCCGAGGCGAAAGCCGTGGCGCGCCGCGATCCGCGCGATTTCTTCGACCTGCGGCACGTTCAGGTTCTTGCCGAGGGTGTAGCTCTCCCAGCGGCCTTCAAGCGCCAGCGCCATCGTCTCGGCCATGCAGGCGTAGGCCATGCGCGGCGGGAAGCCGAAGTCGAAGTGGAAGTCCACATCGCCGGGGACCTCGACCATGCCGCCGTCAATCACCAGCACATCGTCACGGGCGGCGGCCACGCGCGCCGAGACATCGCGGGGGCGGGCTACGTCGCACACCACCGTGCCCGGTTTGAGGTGCTCCGGTTCAATCACGGCCTCGACGGCGCTGGTCACAGTCAGAATTAGGTCGGCATCCTGAAGGCCACGCATATCGGTCGCGATCTCAACGCGCGCCGGCGTTCGGGAAACGATTCGGTCGCGCACAGCTTCGAGCGCGGCGACGCGCCGGCCCACCAGCCAGAGCGTCGGCACGTCGCGGGCGATCAGCTCGGCGGCCACCGCACCGATGGCCCCAGTTGCGCCGACAACGGCGGCGGTCGCGGTTCCGAGCGTGATGCCCAGCAGCTGCGCCGCCTCCCGCACCGCCTCGACCGCAACAGCCACGGTGTACGAGTCGCCTGTGGTCACCGGGATAGACAACTGCTTCGCAATGGTCACGCCGGCGTCGCCGACCACGGAGGTGAACGCGCCCAGGCCAAGCAACCGTGCGCCCAGATTCTGCGCCAGCCTGCCCGTCTGCACAATCTTGGCATACACGGTGCGCTCCGGCAGCTCCAGCATGCGCTGCGGCGTGTAGGGGCAGGCTACGAACCAGCCTTTGATTTCTTTGCCCGTTGCCGCCGAGCGGATGCCCGTGATTTCGCTAATATACACAGGCGGGAAGTAGGTGCTGAAGAAATTAATCTGCTCGACAGACAGCATCCGGCCCAACAGCGGGAACTTGCGGCTCACATCCCGCTTTGGGTCAATCGGGTGGATGATAAAGGCGAAGGTATCCATCAAACCCAGAAAGTGATAGACCGTTTGCTCTCTTCTCGACTACGCTGCCTTCTACCTACTCACCACGTCTCCGCCACCTTCTCGCCCTTGCGCGGGTAGAGGCGTTTGTGCAGGTGCGCGTTGCGTGCGCGCAGGTGGTCGCTGTCCTCAAAGGCCACGTTCCGGTCAATGACGCGCCGCTCGGCGCTGGCGAACAGCACCACATCGGACTCGATGGTGCGGGCGGGGTAGATGATCATGCCGGAGCCGATGCGGCAGTTGTGGCCCACGCAGCCGCCGAGCACGGGCGCGCCGGCCTCGGCCAGCTCGCCATCGCCGTTGAGGGCGCGGATGGGCTGGGGCAGCAGGTTGTAGTCGGTGAAGGTGCTGCCCGCACCGATGAAGGTGCGCCGCCCGATGACGCACATTTGCAGGCAGGTGTTCTGCGCCACGATGCTGTGCTCCATCAGCGTAGTCAGGAAGAGCGAGGCGCGGAAAGGCAAGAACGCGCCGTCGCCGACGGTGGAGAGCATCACCTGGCAGCCCTGCGAGATGTTCACGTTGTCGCCGATGGTGCTGTTCTCGATGACGACGCCCGCCCCGATGGTGCAGTTGTCGCCGATGGTGGCCGGGCCGCTGATGATGGCCGAAGGATGGATGATGCAGTTCCTGCCGATCTGGACCAGTTCGGAGCACTGGAGCACCTGCCGGCCCTCGAGCAGCGAGCGGGCCAGCACACGCAGGTTGTAGCCCAAATCGCTGTTGAGCCGGTCTTCAAAGCGTGCGCCACGCCCGAACAGTCCGTAGACGGCATCGCAGATGTAGATGTGCACCCACGAGTCAATAGCCAGCAGGCCGCGCAACGGCACCTGATAGACCAGCTCGCCTTTGTCGTTGGACATATACGTCGGCACCCGGTAGAAGCCGATCTCGCGCGACTGGAAGTTGATAACCAGCGGCTCGGGTGGTGCGTCCGGGTCGGCGCCGGGCGGGAAGTACCACAGGTCGGCAAAATAATATTCGCCCAGTTGGGTGTAGCTGGTGGCCAGCGGCAGGGCATGTCTGATGAAGGTCTTATTGTTCTTGGTGAAAGCGGCGCGGCAGGCCTTGCCCATGCGCCGGGCCGAAGCGATGAACTCGTCAATATAGGCCTGGTCGAAGAACAGGTTGTCGCGGTACACCAGGGTCTCGACCGTGACCGGGCGCGGCACCTGCGCGAAGGTAGCGACCTCCAGCTCCTGGTCTACGTAGCGCGAGAGCGTGTCGCGCTGGTGCAGCCAAAGCGGCTTATTCTGCACGCGCAGATCACGCGCCTCTTCATTGAAGGGGTGAATATGGCGCTCGTCGCGGAGGATGATCTTACGCATAGCAAAGGCCCCGGCCTCTCCGAAGAAGCCGGCCTGCATTGTATCCTACCATCGCGCCTGCGCGCTCAGCGCGGCCTATGCGTAAGAAGAGAGTTAGGCAGGGGGTTGGGAATGGTGGGGGATGGTTGGGAACGGTGGAGTTCCGTCAGCGGATGGGGGAACGGATGGGAGCGGATAAGCCGGGCAGGGCCGGCGCGGCAGTAGCAAGGCAGCGTGAGCGCTGTGTGGGTGTTCACGCCGATGAGTGGCGACCCGCACGCCCCGGCCCACGCGCACGCCACGCAGGTAGAGACGCGCCGTGGCGCGCCTCTATCGTGCAGGGAGCATTCAATCCATCGGCTTCTTATCGAGGATGAAGGTGCAGACTTCATCGCCCATAGCGCGGCAGGTGGTCTGGGTGACCTCGAAGTGCTTGCCACCGCTCACCCAGTAGAGCGACTCCTGCAGGATGCCCACTGCCAGGTGGCAGCAGGGCGTGTCGGTCTTGCGGCCGGCGCACATCGGGCAGGTGTGGTTCTGCCAGATGATGCGCTCCGCCTCGTCAATAATGTGCACGCGCTGGTCGCTGAAGCGGTTGAAGGCCTCGGCGAAGATGTCTGCACCGACCTTGAGCTTCATGTTGAGTGGCAGCAGGCGGAAGGCCAAGTCGGCGATGCCCAGGATGGGGCCGAACTCCTTGATGCCGTACTTGAAGGCTGCGCGCCCGGCCCGCAGCGCGATGCCGCGCCCGCCGCGCGGGCCGTACATATCCTCCAACGCGCGCATGATCGCGCCGATCTCATCAAAAGTTACCTGCCGGTCGAAGTTGTTGGGCGGATAGTTGTTCACCAGATGGCGCAAGCCGGCCAGGTTGAGCACGGCATTGACACCGTTGCGACCCATCACCTCCTCCAGCGCCAGCAACATGATGCGCACCATCTTGTTCGGGTAATACAGGTCGTGGGAGGAGTCACTCTCGGGCGTGGGGACAGCGCGCATCATTGACGGTTCTCCAGAAACGCGCGAACGTGCTTGAGATAAAGCTCCGGCTCGTCCAGCATTGGGAAGTGACCGGAGTGCGGCATCAAGGCGATCTGCGCATGCCGGACGCCCCGGCTCAACACGTCGTGCTGTCTAGGATGGACGATCACGTCGCGCAGGCCATAAATGCCGGTCACCGGCATCCGCAGGGCCGGCAGCTGCGGACGGAGGTCGGTGCGGCTCAGCGAACCGATGCTGCTGAAGAACGACTCCACCGTCGTCCGCGAGATGTCGCGCGTAATCATCGGGTACCAACGGGCTGGGTCGCGGGTGATTACGGGAGCGAAGAGGCGTATGCCCAACGCCAGCAGGTTGGGCAGGTTGCGGACGAGCGAGCCGATCCACCGCACACCGGCCAGCTTGAGGAAGATCGAGAGCGAAGAGCCAACGATGGGTGAGCCGATGACGCACACCTGGCGCACGCGCGTCGGGTAACGCAGCGCCGTGCCGAGCGCCGTGGTGCCGCCCATCGAGTGACCAATCAGCGGGGCGGACTCGATGCCAAGCGCATCCATGAACTGTTTGACCAGCTCCATGAAGTCATCCACGTGGTACGAGTCGCGCTTTTTACCGGATTCGCCGAAGCCCCAGAAGTCGAGCGCGTAACAGCGATAACGGTGGCCCAGCGCCTCCATCGTTGGCTGCCACAGGCCCCACGAGCCGAGCCAGCCGTGTAGCAGAATGACGGGCGTACCGGAGCCATAGGTTTCGTAGTGAACGATGCCTTGTGGAGTAACGATGGAACTCACAGCGGGCCTGACAAGGAGCAGAGCGTGGATATGTGGGCGCCACTCTTTAGGGTGAGGCGTCCTGCATCCTCTCGCCCGACCACGATCACAGCGCTGATTGCATTCACGTCGCCGCTTCCATTTCGGCCAGGATGGCGTAGAGCAATTCCAACAGCACAGTTTTGACCTTCTCTTTATCGGTCGCCACACACGGGAGCAGCTTGATGGTCGGGTCGAGCCGCAGGGCGATGCGCAGGTCGTCCAGGTCCCAGGCATCGGGCAAGTCCTGTTTGTTAGCAGCGACTACATAGGGCGTAGGTGCGTAGGCGCGGAAGGTCTCCAGGATGCTCTTGGCCTCGCGGAAAGTCTCGGGCCGGGTGCTGTCCACCATCACCACAAAGCCCAGCATACCCTCGGAGAGGATCTCCCACATGAAGTCGAAGCGCTTCTGGCCAGGCGTGCCGAACAGATACAGCACCAGCTCGTCATCCACAGTGATGCGTCCGAAGTCCATCGCTACAGTAGTCTGGTCCTTCACTCGCTCAGCCGCGGACGTGATTTTGCGCTCGGTGGAGACCACGTCAATTTCGCTGACGGAACGGATGAAGTTGGTCTTGCCGGAATTGAACGGCCCGGTGACCACCATCTTGACTGACTGCTGCATCGAGAGGCCTTTCTCCAATACTCAGTATTCAGTCGAACAGGCGCACTAAGATTACAGCGACCGAATACGCGCGATGAGTTTGGTGACGATGCTGACCTGCTGCTTGCGGTCGGGCGGAGGCGGCGCGGGGCGGGCACTATCGGCGGGGCGCTGCGGCTGCGGCAGCGGCCGGGTCACCATCCCGGGCGGCCGCACCAGCTCCACCAGGCCGGCCTGCAGCAGGCCGTAGCAAATCTTGCGGATTTCCATATCGCTCATGCCCAGGGCTTTGGCCATGGCGCGCATGGAGTTCTTGGGGCTGATATACGAGACCACGCGCCACTCATCGGCGCTCAGGTTCATGTTGCGGATATTGGCTGCGTTAGGGCGCTCGGCCCACTTGAAGGCCATGTCTAAGTTGGGTAGCTCCTCCACCAGGTGCGCCCACTCCTGCATACGCCGTGAGCCTTCGATGATGACATTCTCCAGCTCGATGGGGACAGTGATTTTGTCATCCCCCGGCATCAGCGTTGGCTCAAAGCGGAACATCCCCTCGGCCCAGGTGAACAAACGATAGACGATCTCCAGCATGTGGTGACGCAGGCTATTCAGGATGTCACTCTGGCTCACATAGCCGGCGTTGATGAGCAGAAGTCCCAGCTCTTTATCAGTGGCATTAGGCGCGCGCGCGCGAAGCACCCGCACCTGCTCCTCGGTCAGCCGGCCCGCCTTGCGCAGCACCGTCGCTAGATGGCCGTCCTCATGCCCCATGGCAGCGTAGATCAGTTTGCCGTTGCGAAACGACATCTGCGCTGACTGGTTCGGCCCCTCAATCAGCAGCGTGCCCGTCTTCTTTGCCAGGTTAATGAGATTAAGTAAATTGGTCGTCGAAAAATCGCGCAGATTGCCTTTCAGCGGCATCCGAACCTCAGCAGCGAACCGCCTCGCATTCCAAATTAACGCGCTGGATTATAAGGCAGCGGAGAATGGCCGTCAAACAAAGCGATTTTGCGTGTGCACGCAAGAGATGTCAGAAGAACGACATAACCAGCGCGTTGCCAGCTTGTTGTAGCGCCGAATTTGGCAATTCGCTGACAACCTTTGCGTGCACACGATTTTGCAACCGCTTTCTCACCCTCATCCTGCCCTCTTCCAACAAGTAAGGGAGGTCGTCTGTGCTAAAATCACATCTGCCGGGAAGTTCCCGGCGCGTCGGGCCTGTGCCCGACGTTCTGTTTCAGGAGAAGCTGGTATGTTCGTTCTAGTCTGGCAGCGTGTGCGAACCGGCGCTATGTTCATCGCCGCAGGCCTCACGCTCAGCGCCTGCGCCGGCCCCCCCCCTCTCGCCTTGCCCACGCCCGTCATCATCCTCAACAGCCCAGCGGCCGCTCTGACTGCCGCGCCGCCCACACCGGAGGCCGCCACTGCCGCGCCCGTCGTCACCACGGCTACGGCGCCCATTGCCCCAACCGACATTCCCCTCTACGGGCCGGACACGTACCCGGACAACATCAACCCGCTGACCGGCGAGCAGGTTGACCCGGCCAAACTCAATCGCATCCCGCTCGCGTTGAAGATCACCAACTTTCCGCTCAGCGCGCGCCCGCAGTGGGGCCTCTCCCTGGCCGACATCGTAGTCGAGCACCTGACCGAGGCCGGTCTGACGCGCTTCACCGCCATTTACCTGCAACACGATGTGGCCAAGGTCGGCCCGGTGCGCTCGGCGCGTTACGTGGATGCCGAGATCGCGCCGATGTTTCAGGCAGCGCTGGTCACCTCCGGCTCCAGCTTCGGCACGATGGACAAGCTGCGCCGCAGCGCATGGCTAGGCGGCGCTAACGGCTGGCGGCTGGTCTCCGAGGAGAGCGCCTTCAACTGTCCGCCGCTCTGCCGCGAAGCGCCCAACGATATCAACTCACTCTTCGTGAACACGGACTCAGTGCGCCAGGCGCTGGCCAGCAAAACCACACAGGGCCTGGGCAAACCCGAATTGAGCGGATTGGCGTTTAGCGCAGCAGCGCCGGCGGGCGGTCAGCCGGCAACGGAGTTGAACATCCGCTTCTCCGGCGCGGCGCAGGTGGCCTGGCGCTACAACCCGGACACGGGGCGCTACAACCGCTGGCACGAGACCGGCCCCGGCGGCGACCTCATCATGCACGTCGACGCGCTGACCAACGTGCCCATCACAGCGGCCAACGTCGTGCTGCTCTCGGTGAGCCACGTGAACAACCTGGTGCCGGAGGACTTCCTCGACGGCGGCAACTGCGGCGTGGAGATTCAAATCTGGACAAGCGGGCCGGCGCGCGTCTTCCGCGACGGGCAAGTGATCGAGGGGCGCTGGCAGCGCGACCAGACAACGAACATGCGTCTGCGCCTGTATGACCACGCCGGTCACATCATCTCCCTCAAGCCGGGCAACACCTGGTTCGATATTGTCACGCTGAATTCCGTGCTTAGCCTCGAGAACGGGGTCTTTGCCGTAATCAATAAGGTGCCGGACACGCGCTCCTTCTGCCTGCCGCCGCCCACGCCCACGCCGGAGGGCCTGCTCCCGGTCGAGACGCCGACGCCCGGCCCGTGAGCGCGGTGCGAGCGTTAAGACCTATAGGCGGTGATTGCCGACGTTCATTACCAGTCGGTAATCTCAGATGACGAGCCTGACATGACTCGAAATAAGGGAGGTAACGGCACGCGCTTAAGTTGAGGGCAGGTCTTCGATTTCAAGGAGCGCGCCGATGAAAACGGCTGTGATTGTTGCCTCGCCGTTGCTTCTCGCCGGCTGGCTCATGGCCTGTGCGGTTGCGCCGACCTCATCCAGGGCCACAGCGCAACTGCCCGCTGCCTCAGTCACTCAAACTGTCGTATCGCCGCAGCCGCCAACTCCCACGGCAACACTTGAGCCAACGCCATACCCTACGCGCTCGCCCATCCCGCCCTCTCCAACACCCGCCGGTGTGCTCATCGAGCCGTTTGCCAGAGCGGCGGCGCCATCTCCAACGCCGGCGCGCTGACGGTGACGAATAGCACCTTCTCCGGCAACCGCGCCGGCTCCGATTCCACCGAAGGCTTCGGCGGCGGCATTGCCAGCTCCGGCACGCTGACGGTGACGAACAGCACCTTCTCCGGCAACCGCGCCAGCGAAGGCGGCGGCATCCGCAACTTCGGCACCGGCAAGCTGACGGTGACGAACAGCACTTTCTCCGGCAACCGCGCCACCGGCGGCGCCACCGGCGGCCGCGGCGGCGGCATTGCCAGCTCCGGCACGCTGACGGTGACGAACAGCACCTTCTCCGGCAACAGCGCCACCGGCGCCGGCGGCGGCATCCGCAACTTCGGCACGGCGACGCTCAAGAACACCATCATTGCCAACAGCATAAGCGGCGGCGACTGCGTCGGCACGCTGAGCGATGCAAAAAACAACCTTATCCAAAACTCTCATATTGCCTGCAACCTGAGCAATGGCATGAACGGCAACATCATCGGGCTAGACCCCAATCTGGGTGCGTTGACGGGCAGCCCCGCCTACTTCCCGCTCAACCCCGGCAGCCCGGCGATGGACAAAGGCGACAACGCCACCTGTGCCGCGCCCCCGGTGAACAACCAATCGCAGAACGGGGTAACCCGCCCGCAGGACGGCGACCTGAACGGCACGGCAGTGTGCGACATCGGCGCGTATGAGCGCTCACCCTATCTCTACCTACCGTTCATCTCACGCTGAGCGGCGCACATTATAATGCCCGAAACTTGGAAAGCGGTGACGGCCTTCCCAGCCGCAAATTCTGCCTTGAGTGTGCACGCAAGAGATGTCAGAAGAACGACATAACCAGCGCGTTGCCAGCTTGTTGTAGCACCGAATTTGGCAATTCGCTGACAACCTTTGCGTGCACACTGCCTTGAGCAAAGCGCACGATGCCATGAGCACCTGACCGAAGATGCCCCCTTGGTCTCTATCCGGCTTCGATGTTCGACAAGGAGCAAAACACCATGAGGCGCAAACTCTTCTCGCTAATGACCGTTATCGTTCTTGTATTCGGCCTGCTACCGGTGGCGCCGGCGGTGCGCCCGGCGTATGCGGCCAGCATCACCGTGAATACCACGGACGACGAGCTGAATAACGACGGTGACTGCTCGCTGCGCGAAGCGATCCAAGCTGCCAACACCAACACTGCGGTGAGTGGGTGCACGGCAGGCAGTGGGGACGACACCATCACCGTGCCCGCCGGGACATATACGCTGACCATCCCAGGCAACAATGAAGATAATGGGCAGACCGGCGATTTAGACATCACGAGCAATATCACGATCATCGGCGCCGGTG
>JANWXR010000014.1:22693-22932 GCA_025057205.1 Anaerolineales bacterium
ATCCAGGCGGGCGTCAGGCCCGGCAGCGGGATTGACCGGGTCTTTCACGTGACCTCGAATTCTACCGTTGCCTTTCAAAACCTGACCATTGCCAACGGAAAAGCCGACAACGACAACGGCGGCGGCATCCTCAACGACGGCGGCACGCTGACGGTGACGAACAGCACCTTCTCCGGCAACCGCGCCACCGGCGCCGGCGGCGGCATCCACAATGCCGACAACGGCGCGCTGACGGTGAC
>JANWXR010000150.1 GCA_025057205.1 Anaerolineales bacterium
GCAACCTCCCTTGTTGCAATATGCGGCTCTGTCGGTTTGGACGAGACGCGCTGATTGTAGCACGAATGGTGGCGCCCGCGTGATGAGCGGCAGAAAGCAGTGTGCACGCAAAACATGTCAGCCGCACCCTGAGCGGACGCTGAGCGAAGCGAAGCGGCAGTCGAAGGGGCGGCACGTTCCTTGACAACCTTTGCGTGCACACTGCTATGATATGAGAAGAAGTCTCAAGCGAAAGGCAGGCCGACGACCGTGCCTTCCGCTTCGCCGACGGCGACGGCTGTGCCCGGCTCGCACTGGGCCGTCTTGAGGAAAGCCAGTGCCACCGGGCCGTAGTCGGGCAGGACGCCCGCGCTGGTCACCTTGCCGATGACCGTCTCGTCGGTTTTGACTTCAGCGCCTTCGGCGACCGGCGTGCTCAGCTTCAGGCCCACCAGCCGCCGCGCCAGTTTGCCACGGCTCTCCATCCGCGCAATGATCTCCTGGCCGATGTAGCAGCCTTTGGTGAAACTGACTGCGTGCCACAGGTTGGCTTCCAACGGGATGTACTCTTCGGTCAGCTCATGGCCGGCTTCCGGCCGGCCGGCAGCCAGGCGCAGCAGCTGGTACGTCTCATCGCCTGCAAGGATGGCGCCGGCAGTCACGGCCTGTGCGATTAGCGCGTCGAGCTGCGCGGCGGGCGCGATGAGGGTGTAACCGTCGCCGGCCAGCGGGCGACCGCGCCAGGCCAGCACATCGTCCCTCTCGCCGAAGTGATTCTCGGCCAGCGCGGCGGCGCCCGGCCAGAGTGCTTCGGCGACCTCCGCTGCGCGCACCCCCAAAATCCCGATCTGCCCCAACTCCGCCGAAGCGTCCGTCAGCTTCACGTCATCGCGGAAGAAGATGTACCCGGCGAGCCAGCGGCGGACGGCCATAGCGCGGCCCGCACCGGTGACCAGCAGCACGGTCTCGCCCCGATTGAGCACCCAGGGCGCGTCCACGATGCGGGCGATGGCGGTGGTCAGCACGGTCTGTCGCGCCTCGCCCACGGCGAGGCTGTTGGTGTCGTTGGTAGACATGCGATGCAACAGGTCGAGCCGGTCGCGCCCGGTCACGCGCACACGGCCTTCGACGCTGCGATTGATGACGACCGCGCCGGCGTAGGCAGCCCGATATGCGGCAGCGGCTTCGAGGTGAGCTGCGTCACTCATAGCTGGAGGCTCTTGCGCCACTCGGCGATTTGTGTGGCGTGTTCGGTCTCGTGCTGCACGATCCAACCCATCACCCAATCAGCTACGCTGGCGTTGTCGAGCCACGGTCGCGGCGCGGTCAAGTCAGCCTCGCTCAAGCCTTCGAGCTGGCGCAGCAGCTGCTGGCGCACGCCGCGGAAGTCGGCCAGCACGTTCTCCAGCGGGCGCTTCCGGTTGGTCTGATAGGCCCTTTGATTGAACGCCTCCATCTCGGCGGATGAGTAATGGGTTTTGCCCGGCTTCGAGCCGCGCCTGAGTTTGGCCAGGGCGGTCACCAGCTCGGCCTCCCAGGCGGCGCAGTGGGCGAGCACGTCGCGCACGGCCCATGAGCCAGGGTGGTCGCCATCACCGGTAACGCCTGGCTGCTGGAGCTGCGCCTCGCTCAAACCGGCGAAGGCCGCCTCCAGCGCAGCGCGCGAATCGGCCAAGGCCTGAAGCAGTTGGGCGCGGGTCATGGGGCAATTGTACTCGTCGTTTTGCCAGAAGACCACAGATGGTCTGAGCGTGAAAATGTGGAGTAAAATCGCTTTGGTTGCCATCCATGAATGAACACGAAGTCTCAAGCGTTGATGCCCATTTCGTGTTCATTCGTGTCTATTCGTGGACTCAGGAAATCATGGTTGCGGATAGACACGAAGTCTCACGAAGCGGTGCGTTCTTCAGTGCACTTACCTGTGAGCAACGTCGAATTCCGCGAATCGGGCGCGAAAGCACTTATTCGCCTTCATTCGCGCAATTCGATGCCTAAATCAGCATGGCCATCATTGACGACTTACTGAAAGAGTTCCCACCCGACGCCCGCGAACCGATTCGCAAGGCCTGGGACTCCCTGCCTGAGCCGGTGCAGCGCGAGCTGGGTTCCTCGGTGAAGCACCTGCCCGGCGACCTGACGCGCTGGCGGATGCTGCTCGACCTGGCGCTGCCCAACTTCAAGGTCGCCTTCGCCGAAAAGCACTTCATCGCCATCGTCGGGCCGGCCAACGTCGGCAAGAGCACGCTCTACAACCAGCTCATCCGCAACAAGGAAGACCGCGCCGCCGTCAGCCCGGTGCCCGGCACCACGCGCGTCAACCAGGAAGCGGACGCCGGCTTGTTCCGCATCGTGGACACGCCCGGCGCGGACGCGGTGGGCGAGGTGGGTGAGCAGGAGAAGACGCATGCGCTCACGGCAGCGCGGGCGGCGGATTTCCTCGTCATCGTCTTCGACGCCATTCAGGGCATCAAACGCACCGAGCAAGAGTTGTTTGACGAGCTAAATGCGCTGGGCAAGCCATACGTGGTGGTGCTGAACAAGTACGACCTACTTTCGCGCAAGGACGTAGAGCCGGTGCTAGAGCGCGCCGCCGCCAACCTGCGCCTGCGCCGCGAACAGGTCGTGCCCATCTCGGCTAAGACTGGGAGCAATCTCGATGATTTGCTGGTGGCCATTGCGAAGGCGGAGCCGGGCCTGCTTGGCGCGCTGGGCCGGGCGCTGCCGGCCTATCGCTGGCGCCTGGCCTGGACGGCGATCACGGGCGCAGCCACCACCGCCGCCGCCATCGCCCTCACGCCTCTGCCCATCGTGGATGTCATCCCGCTGCTGGCCGTGCAGTCGTCGCTTGTCCTCGGCATCGCCCGCATTTATAACTACGACCTGACGCCGGCCCGCGCCCGCGAGTTGGCGGTGACCTTTGGTTTGGGCTTCCTCGGGCGCACGCTGTTTCAGGAGTTAAGCAAACTGGGTGGGCCGCCAGGCTGGCTGCTGGCTGCCGCGATTGCTTCGTCCACGACGGTGGTGATGGGCTATGCCGCCATCGTCTGGTTCGAGCGCGGCGAGAAGTTGAGCAGCGAGTCGCTGAAGCAAATCACCCAATCGCTGACCGACTACTTGGTCAACGCGCTCCGCAGTCTTGGCACGAAGAAGCCGAGCCGGCAGAGCCTGGAGGAGCGGCTGCGCGAGTCGCTGGAAAATGCGCCGTTGCCACACGAGCCGGGGTCGCAGGAGGGGGAACATCAGGCCGCGCCACCTGCCGCCAGCGAACCGCCCCAATGACCGTCGCTGCCCGCAACAGCAGTAACTTTGCCCGGTGTTTGACGCTCCCGGAAGCGTGTGGTAGCATTTCATCCCGCTGAAATGGGCGCTTTTTTGTTTTCATAGAATCCTCAACAGGAGATTGCTATTACCGTCTCACCCACCGACTACCGGATTAACGAGCAGATCAGCGCACGCGAAGTGCGCGTGATCGGGGCCAACAACGAGAACATCGGCATCCTCCCAACGAACGAAGCGCTCCAGATGGCGCGCGAAGCGGGCAGGGATCTGGTCGAAGTCAGCCCCAATGCCACACCGCCGGTTTGCCGGATCCTGGACTTCGGGAAGTTCCTCTACGAGAGGACGAAGAAAGAGAAGGAAGCGCGTAAGGCGCAGAAAATCATTGAGGTCAAGGAAATCCAGATCCGCCCGAAGAGCAGCGATTTCCACACCGGTCTGAAGGTGCGCGATGCGCGCCGCTGGCTGGAAGAGGGCAAGAAGGTTCGGGTGCGCGTTAAGTTCCGTGGTCGTGAGATGAGCTATCCACAGATCGCTGAGCAGGACCTGAACAAGATTGCGGAGCAGCTGGGCGAGCTGGCTGTGGTGGAGCAGAAGCCGCTGATGGAGGGGCGCACGATGATTATGCTGCTGGCGCCGAACCCCAAGCGAGCCAAGTCGCCGGCCCAGCCGAAGAAAGAGAAGCAGGAACGTCCCGAGCCGATGACAGAGACGCCCGGCGCAAAAGGTGAGTGAGCGCCCTTTATGAGCAACCCGCGCCGGGGCTAAGAGGCCCCGGTGATTTTTGTGTCAAAGGATTGAACGGATGGCAAACATCGGATGAGTCCACTGCAATAATGTTTCACCGCCGAGAGCGCGCGGAGAAGTGATCGAGGCAGAACTCTGCGCTCTCCACGTTCTCTGCGGTGCGTGTTTTAGTGCACTCATCGGATCAAATGGACAAAGTTGTTTCGACCCGAATAGGAGAATAAAAACGTGCCTCGCAAATCAACTCGAAAGGGCAAATACAAGCTCAAGACACACAAGGCCACGGCCAAGCGCTTCCGCGTGACGGGCAGCGGCCTGCTGGTGCGCACCAAGAAGGGCAAGAGCCACCTGCGCCGCCGCACCTCCAAGCGCACCAAGGCCCTCTTCACCGAGATGCTGCCGGTGGCCGGCAAGAAAATCGCCAAGCGCGTCCGCCGGCTGGCCCCCTATCTGAAGCGCTTCGACGATAAGTCTTC
>JANWXR010000151.1 GCA_025057205.1 Anaerolineales bacterium
CTGGCCGCAACGTTTTCCCGGAGTGAACGTTTTACGGCATCCCGGCGCCGGACTGGCTCCATGGAACTGGATGAATTACAGCCTGCAATTGGCAAACGGCCGGTTGACCGTTGATCGGCAGCCGCTCATCTTCTATCACTTTCATGGACTCCGTGTTTTCAATCGCTGGCTGAGTGACCCCGGCCTGGCCAATTACAAAGCCGGGATGCCCCGGCCTATCCGAAACTGGCTCTACGGCGGTTATTTGCGAGCCTGGCGCGCGATATGGGAGGAAGTTCGCCACATTTCGGCGATCACCCCCGGCTATAGTTCGCTAAACAGTCGCACCGGTAGCCGGCGCACATTCATAAAGCGCTTATTGATGGGGCAATTGCTCATACACGGTGTCTAAACCCGACCATTTCAGCCAGGATGTCTTCCCGGCATTGGCCCCGCCTCTCCATCATCACCCCCTCGTTCAACCAGGCACAGTTCCTTGAGGCCACCCTGCGCTCGGTGCTGGATCAGGGCTATCCCAATTTGGAATACATCGTCATAGATGGCGGCTCGACCGATGGCAGCGTCGAGATCATTCGGCGCTACGCCGACCGGCTGGCCTATTGGGTAAGCGAGAAGGACAATGGCCAGTCCGATGCGATTAACAAGGGCCTGGCGTGCGCCAGCGGCGAGATCGTGGCGTGGCTCAACTCCGACGATACCTACCTGCCGGGCGCGTTCGAGGCGCAAGTGGGTTACCTGTGCGCTCACCCGGAAGTGGATGTGGTTTATGGAGATTGCGTATACACCGATGCCGGCGGTGCGGCTCTGTATACCGCCCTGGGACGCCCGTTTTCGCTTGTGGACCTCTTAAAGTTCACAATCCCTCGCCAGCCAACTGTGTTTCTGCGTCGTGCTGCGATCGAGCGCGGAGGCGGGCTTGACCATACTTTTCAATATGCTATGGACGCCGAGTATTGGCTGCGTCTTCATGTCACCGGTGTGCGCTTCGCCTACAACCCAAAAACTATTGCGACCTATCGCCTTCACGGCTCTTCCAAGACTGTGGCGGGGGTGCGGCAAATGCACTTGGAGTGTGAGCGCCTGATCGAACGTTATGCGCCCGAGGCCGAGAGGCCCAAACTGCTCGCCGATGCGCGCCTGCAGACGGCGATGCGCCTGGCCGAGCAGGGCCAATGGCGCGAATCGTGGCGCTATGTCGTCTCGGCAGGCGTGCTTCGCCCGAGGCTGTTGGCCTATGCGGCCGTCGCCCTAGAGCGCTTCACCGGCTTGCCGGTCTATCGCGCGCCGCTGGCGTGGTGGATGCGGCGCAAGCAGCGGGGCTGAGCGTGCGCATCGGGCTGGAAATCTCGGCAGCGCAATTCAACGCGGCAGGCACCGCGCGTTACAGCCTGGAACTGGCGCGCGCCCTGCGCGAGGCGGATTTCTCCGGCTGCGAAATCATCGAACTGCGCGCGGGAAACCGGCGCCTGCCCGAGCCGGGGCCAGCGCGAAAGTTGTTCGTGCTGTGGTGGGAGTGGGCGTATTGCCCGCTGGTCTTACCGCGCCGCGCGCAGCGGTTGGGCCTCGACCTCCTGCATTGCACTGCGCCCATGCCGATCCCCGCGCACTTGCGCACCGTGGCCACGTTGCACGATGTCATCCCGCTGTCGCATCCCGATTGGTTCCCGGCGGTGATGCGCTGGCGCCTGCGTCGCTGGATTGCGAGCGCGGCCCGCGCGCAGCACGTCCTCGCCAGCTCGGCCTTCACGCGCACAGAAATCATCCGGCATCTGCCGATCAAGGCGGCGCGCGTCAGCGTTGTCCCGTTGGGCCAGCGTGCTGCGCCGCCCGCCTCGCCCAAACACGGGGCGCGGTACTTCCTCGCCGTAGGCACGCTGGAGCCGCGCAAGAATTTAGCGACGACGCTGCGCGCCTATTCGAGATTGCGGAAGCACTGGCCTGCTGCGCCGCCGCTGAAGGTAGTCGGTGGGCAGGGATGGGGCGGGGTGCGGGCCGAGGCGCTGCTGGCCGAGCTTGATCTGCATGATGCCGTTGAGCTGCTGGGCCATGTCTCCGATGAAATGCTGTGGCGCTTGTATGCCGGCGCGGTCTGTCTGGTTTATCCTTCGCTGCATGAAGGCTTCGGCCTCCCGCCGCTGGAGGCCATGGCCTGCGGCTGTCCGGTCATCGCCGCGAACACCGGCTCGCTGCCCGAAGTGGTGGGCGAGGCCGGGGTGCTGGTGGATCCACTGGATGTGGAAGCCATCGCCGCAGCCATGCAGCGCCTAGCCGAAGACGCTAACATGGCCGATGAGCTGCGGCGCAGGGGCCGGGCGCGAGCCGCAACGTTCACCTGGGAACGCTGCGCGCGCGAGACGGTGACCGTGTATCGCCGGGTGTTGGGCGCATGAACCTGCTCTTCACCCTCACCGCCTACCCGCCTTACCTCGGCGGCGCGCAGTTGCATATGCACCAGCTGGCGCGGCAGCTTCAGGCACGCCATGCCCTGCACGTGGTGACCCAATGGGATGAGCCGCGCCATGACTGGCTATTGGGAACGACGCTGCTCGCGCCACAAGAGTCGCGGCAGTATGAGTTCGAGGGCGTATCGGTCAACCGGATCACGCTGGCCCGCGCGGCGCGGCAACGCCTCTGGCCCTGGGTGTTGGCCTACTATCCCCTGCAGCGTTGGGCCTTGCCGCGCATCGCTGCGGAACTGGCCGCGGAAATTGCTCCATTCGCCGCGACCGCCGACCTGATCCACAATTGCCGCATCGGACGCGAAGGGTTGAGCTACGCTTCGTTCTACCTGGCGCGGCAGCGCGACGTGCCTTTCGTGATGACGCCGGTGCATCATCCCTGGTGGGGCGGCTGGCTGCACCGCTACTATCACAAGTTGTACCGCGCCGCCGATGCCGTGATCGCTTTGACCCAAGCCGAGAGAGAAGCGTTGATCCACTTGGGTGTTGTGGAGCATAAGGTGTTTGTCACCGGCCATGGCCCGGTCCTAGCCGCGCAGGCCGACGGTGCGCGCTTTCGGGCGCAATATGGCCTAGGCGATGATGAGCCGCTGGTGTTGTTCGTTGGGCAGAAGTACGCCTACAAGGGTCTGGCCGTTTTGTTGCGGGCGGCGCGCCTCGTCTGGCGGCGTGCCCCGGAGACGCGCTTTGTCTTCATTGGGCCGCGCACGGCCTACTCACGCAGATTGTTCGCCGCCGTCGGCGACCGGCGCGTGCTCGAGCTTGATGCCGTGGATGTGCAAACCAAAACCGACGCCTTCGCCGCCTGCGATGTGTTCTGCCTGCCCTCGACGCAGGAGAGCTTTGGCGGTGTGTTCACCGAGGCCTGGTCGCTCGGCAAGCCCGTCGTTGGCGTGGATATCCCGGCCGTGCGCGCGTTGATCAGCGACGGCGAAGACGGCTTTCTCGTCCCCCCGCGGCCCGAGGCGCTGGCGGAGCGCCTGAGGTATCTGCTGGAACATCCCCGGCTGCGCCTTGCGCTGGGCGAAGCGGGAAGGCGCAAGGTCGAAGCGCGCTACACGTGGGAACGCCTGGCCGCTTTGACGGAACAGGTCTATCAACACGTTCTGACCGGCGCAACGCCGGAAAGGGTTCGGGCGAAGTGAAATGAGCGCATATCCGGCGGCCAGCCCGCGCCTCAACCTGCTCGGCGTCCATGTCACCGCCTTCGATCTGATGACTGCCGTCGCCGAGATGGCTCAGGCTGTGTGCGATAACCGGCGCGCCTACGCCTGCACCTGCCCGGTCTACACGCTGATGCAGGGCCACGAGCGGTCGGAGGTGCGCGCAGCGCTCAACTCTGCCGACTGGGTGACGCCGGATGGCATGCCGGTCGTCTGGGCGCTGCGGCTGTTGGGTGCGCGGTCGGTCGGTCGCGTCTATGGGCCGGACCTGATGCTGGCGCTGACGGAACGTTCGGCGGAGTCCGGTTACACACAGTTTTACCTCGGCGGTGCGCCGGGCGTGGCCGAGCAGCTGGCCGCGAACATGCAGGCGCGCTTCCCCGGATTGCGCGTGGCCGGCACGCTGTGCCCGCCGTTCCGTGAATTGACCGCGAACGAGGAGGATGAGCTGGTGTGTACGGTCAATGCTTCGAATGCCCACATCGTGTGGATCGGCCTCGGCTCGCCGAAGCAGGATGTGTGGATGCAGCGCTTTCGCCCGCGTCTCAACGCGCCGTTGCTCGTCGGTGTGGGGGCGGCGTTCGATTTCTTCACCGGACGGCAAAAACAGGCCCCGCGCTGGATGCAGCGCAGCGGGTTGGAGTGGGCCTTCCGTCTGGCGCACGAGCCGCGCCGCTTGTGGCGGCGGTATCTGATCTACAACCCAAAGTTTCTGTGGCAAGTAGTGTTGCAGCTTTCCGGCCTGCGGCGCTATGACTGACCGGCCTCTTTGCCACAATCGGGTTCGTGAGCGCGGCCTGGCTGCCGGAATATTCGGTCTGGCGGCTTTCATCTTCGCTTAC
>JANWXR010000152.1 GCA_025057205.1 Anaerolineales bacterium
CTCGATGCCGGAGCAGTAGCCTACTTCGCGCAGCATCTCCAGGTCATATTTGGTGCGCTGTTCGAGGCGCTGCGCCTCCAGCAGCAGGTTGTTCGCCTTGAACCAGGCCACGCGCTCTTCCAGCTCGGCCTCGATGTCGCGAATGGCCTGCTGCAACTTCTCGGCCTCGGTGATGAAGTGCTTGGCCGGGAAGATTTCGAGCGTCTCGCGCTCGTTGAGAATCTCGCCGGTCAGCGGCTGGAACTCGACGATGCGCTCGATCTCGTCGCCGAAGAAGGTGATGCGATAGCCGAAGGCGTCGGTGTAGGCGGGCATCACTTCGAGCGTGTCGCCGCGCACGCGGAACGCGCCGAGCTTCAGGTCCAGGTCGTTGCGCTCGTAGTGAATCTCCACCAGCTGCCGCAGCAAGGTGGAGCGCCGCACCCGCTCGCCGCGCCTGAGGTTGATGACGACCTTGCCGTAGGCTTCCGGCGAGCCGAGGCCGTAGATGCATGAGACCGAGGCGACGATGAGCACATCGCGGCGCGAGAGCAGGGCAGTGGTGGCGGCCAGCCGCAGCCGGTCCAGCTCGTCGTTGATCTGCGTCTCCTTCTCGATGTACAGGTCGTGCCGGGCGACGTAGGCCTCCGGCTGATAGTAGTCGTAATAGGAGACGAAGTATTCGACGGCGTTTTCGGGGAAGAACTCCTTGAACTCGGCGTAGAGCTGCGCGGCCAGAGTTTTGTTGTGGCACATCACCAGCGTCGGGCGCTGAACCTGCTCGATGACGCTGGCGATGGTGAAGGTCTTGCCCGTCCCCGTTGCCCCAAGCAGCACCTGATGCTTGTCGCCGCGGCGCAGCCCGGCCACCAGCTTCTCGATGGCCTGCGGCTGGTCGCCCATGGCTTTGAACGGGGAGACGAGTTTGAAGGGAGGCATGATGGAAAGTAGAAAGTAGGGAGTAGAGAGAGTAAGAGCTGATATATATGGATTGTAGCACGCAGCGGGATCGCTGAGGCCACTGTCTCAGTGCATTCAGCGCTTTCAGTGTTCTCGGTGATACACTTTTCCCCAACCTGTGGAGGTTCAACGCTATGAAACTCATCCGGCGCGTGTTGCTGGCGGCGGCCTTGCTGGTCGCGGCGCTTGTCATCTTCCTGTTCGGCTCGATCTTTGTGGATGGCCTGTTGAGCGGCGGGCGGCTGGATGCGGTGGCCAACATCCGCATCCCGAACGCCAGCGGGCCGGAGATTCGCGCTTACCTGGCAAAGCCGACCACGCCCGGGCCACATCCCGCGGTCATCATGATTCACGAATTCTGGGGCCTGAACGAAGACATCCGCCAGAAGGCCGATCTGCTGGCCGAGTCCGGCTACGTCGTCGTCGCGCCGGACATGTTTCGTGGCAGCAGCACCGGCTGGGTCCCACGCGCCATCTACCAGGTAGTAACCACGCCCGTCGAGCAAATCAACGCCGACGCGGGCGCGGTCTTCGACTGGCTGGCTGCGCAGCCCGAGGTGCAGGCCGACCGCATTGCCATCGTGGGCTTCTGTTTCGGCGGGCGCACCGCCATGCAGTTCAGTTTGCAGCAGCCGAGGCTGGCGGGCACGGTGATTTTCTACGGCTCGCCGGTGACGGATGCCGAGCGGCTCAGGGCGCTGCCCGGCCCGGTGCTGGGCATCTTCGGTGGCGCGGATGACTCTATCCCGCTGGAGGAGGTGCGCGCCTTCGAGGCCGGGCTGGAGCAGGCCGGCGTGCCGCACACGATTCGCATCTACGACGGGCAGCCGCACGCCTTCGTGAGCAGCGTGGAGGCGATTCGGGCCGGCGGCGCGCCGGGCCGGGCCTGGGCGGAGCTGCTACGGTTTTTGGAGGAGACGCTGAAGCACGGCGCGCCCGGCGAACGGCCGGTGTCCCCCGTAATTGCCAACGACCCTCTCAGCTGGAACTATCTGCTAAGGCTGGCCTGGCTGCACGCCGTGGCCGGGCATTCGCACTGAACGAATGCCCTTATGCCCGGCGCTTTGATTTTCGTACGGGCCGCACCACATCCCAGACCGCATCCGGGTGGCGGGCAGCCACCTGAAGCAGGACCCGCGCCGGGCCATCGGGAAAGCGGCGGCCTTGCTCCCAATTGCGCAGCGTCGCCACGCTGATTCCCAGCAACGCTGCGAACTCGTTCTGAGACAGCTTATACCGCGCACGCAGCCGGCGGATGTTCGGGCCATCTACAACAAAGGTGCGAGACGCGCTGGTCTCTCCGCGCAGAACAGCGCCACCTTCGCGCACACTGGCAACCAGCTCATCAAAAAGCTCAGCTCTCATGAAACTCTTTCTCCACAATTGAACGTAATACCCGGAGTTGTTCAGCCGATAAATCGTCGCGCTCGTTTTTCGGGTATACAAGCAACATCAACAGTTTTGCTTGTCGCGCCGCCCAGTAGTAGATCACCCGAACACCGCCTTGCTTCCCGCGCCCTCTCAATCCCCACCGCACTTTGCGTAGCCCGCCGCTGCCCGGAATGACAGCGCCGATGGTCGGGTGATTGGCAAGCAGGCTTTGCAGCTTACGGTACTCGTCATCGGTCAACAACGCCGTCACTTGACGTGTGAAGACCGAAGTTTCGAGAATTACCGTGCCCGTTGCGACTATACGCCAATGGCGCACCCCCTGTCAAGTCAGGCAGAGGTTGAAATCTCTCTGAGGATTTCCCTCGCCCGTTCAACACGGATGACGCCCTCGGCAACAAGACGCGCAGCGACGACGGCAACCCGGTCGCCGGTGGCGCCGGCGGCCACCGCCACCTGCCGCGCGTGCAGGCTCATGTGCCCGCGCTGAATCCCCTCGGTCGCCAGCGCCCGTAACGCGCCCAGGTTTTGCGCCAGGCCCACGCTGGCAATAATCTCCGCCAGTTCGCGCGCGGACGCCACGCCCAGCACCTTAAGCGCCGCCTGCGCGGTCGGGTGAGCGCGCGTCGCGCCGCCCACAATGCCCACCGCCAGCGGCAGTTCCAGCGTCCCGACGAGGTTGCCCTCTTCGTCCACTTCCCATGTGCTCAGCGAGGTATAGCGCCCGCTGCGCGCGGCATAGGCGTGTGCGCCCGCCTCGATCGCGCGCCAGTCGTTGCCCGTCGCAATCACCACCGGGTCAATGCCGTTCATGATGCCCTTGTTGTGTGTGGCGGCGCGATAGGGGTCGGCGGCAGCGAAGGCGTAGGCCTCGAGGATGCCGTCGCGCACACGCTCGCCGGAATAGGACCCGAACGCCAGCGCGTCGGCCGGGATGACGCAGCGTGCGCGGGCCAGCCGCCGGTCGCTCAGGTTGCTGAGGATGCGCAGATGCACGCGCCCGCCGGTCAGCGCCTCGACCTCCGGCGCGAGCGCCTCGCATACCGTGTTGATCAGGTTCGCGCCCATCGCGTCGCGCGTGTCGTAGATGATGTGCAGCACGAGAAACGGGCCGATGGGCGACTTGTGTATCTCGCGCACCTCCAGGTCGCGCGCGCCGCCGCCCCGCCGCACCATCGAGGGATGCACGGCGTTCGCCAAATCGAGCAGGCGCTGCTTGTGCGCGGCTAATGCCTCCTGCGCCTCTCTCCGATCTCTAATCTCCAGGATTTGCAATTGCCCGATCATCTCTGGCTCGGTGGTGCAGGCCGTGAAGCCGCCGCCGGCGCGCGCCAGCTTCGCCATGAAGGAGGCGCTGGCAACCACCGACGGCTCTTCAACGGCCATCGGCACCAGCACCTCACGCCCGTTGACGACGAAGTTGGCGGCGATGCCGAGCGGCAGCGCATACACGCCGACGACGTTCTCGATCAGGTGATCGGCCTGCTGGGGCGTCAGGCCGCCGGAGCCGTCGAGCGCGGCCTGCTCGGCGGGCGTGAGCGCTGCCCAGGCGGCAATCATCTGCGCGCGCTCGGCGAGAGTCTTCTGATAAAAGCCGGGGAGACGGGAGGTGCGCATCGGTTCCAATCTTTAATCTTCAGTCTTCAGTCTTCAATCTTCAGTCATCAGTCATGGCTGATGACTAAAGACTGCTCACTTCAAATCCCCCTCCAGTGCATTCACGAAGTCGGCCAGCGTGCCACGCCCGTCCACCCGCACCCGCGCCCAGGCAAAGCGGTCGGCGTAGCGGTGCTGACGGCCGCCGCGTGTCGTCACCGCGCCCCACAGGTGCAGCTCCTGCGCCAGTTGCAGGGTCAACTCGTCGAACTTGCCGGAGGGATAACAAAAGAAGCGCGGGCGCGCGCCGATGTGGGCCTCGATGCTCTCAATCGAGCCGAGCATCTCGTAAATTTGCTTATCGCGGTCTGCGCCCGCCAGCGGCGTATGGGTTTTGCCGTGCGGCTCGATGCGCCAGCCGCGCGCCGCCAATTCTCTCAACTGCGGCCAAGTCAGATACTGCGGCAGCTCGCGGTCGGCAAACTCGGTGATGACGAACACGGTGCCGGTGAAGGCGTGCCGCTGCATCGCGGGCACT
>JANWXR010000153.1 GCA_025057205.1 Anaerolineales bacterium
GCTTGCTGCATGTTGTGTGTGACGATGATGATGGTGTAGTCCTTCTTCAGCTCCTGCATCAGCTCCTCGATCTTGAGCGTGGCGATCGGGTCAAGGGCCGAGCACGGCTCGTCCATCAGGATGATCTCCGGCTTGATGGCGATGGCACGGGCGATGCACAGGCGCTGTTGCTGGCCACCGGAGAGGGAGTAACCGCTTTCCTTCAATTTGTCCTTGACTTCGTCCCACAGCGCCGCGCAGCGCAGCGAGCGCTCTACCAGCTCATCCATATCTGCCTTAGTGCCCTTGAAGCCGTTGATGCGTGCCCCCCAGGCGATGTTCTCGTAGATGCTCTTGGGGAAAGGGTTGGGCTTCTGGAAGACCATGCCGACGCGCCGGCGCACTTCCACCGGGTCCACGTCCGGCGCATACAGGTTGCGTCCATGCATCAGGACTTCGCCCTCGGTGCGGCAGGAAGGCACAAAGTCGTTCATCCGGTTGAAGGCGCGCAGTAGCGTGCTCTTGCCGCAGCCCGACGGGCCGATGATAGCGGTGATGCGCTTCTCCTCCACCTTCATGCTGACGTCGTGGATGGCCTTGAAATTCCCGTAGTAGACGTACAGGTTCCTAGTCTCAATGGCGACTGTGCCGGCGGCTGTGCTGCCATTCGTCGCATGAGTGACCGAAGCTATGTTGATGATTGCCATGGAACCTCCACTTAGTAATTGCGCCGGCTTACGAACCGGTTACGCAGCAGGATAGCCGTGGCGTTGAGCGTGAGCAGCAGCACCAGTAGGACGATGATGGCGGCGGCAGCAGCATTGCGGAACTCGGGTTGCGGGCGCACCGACCAGTTGTAGATCTGAATGGGCAGAGCGGTGAATTTGGAGAAGATGCTCTGCGGATCCACGGTGATGAAGGTGGAAGCGCCGACAACTACCAGAGGGGCCGTCTCACCGATGGCGCGCGAGACGGCCAGGATGCTGCCGGTCAGGATGCCGGGCAGGGCGTTGGGCAGCACATGACTCCACACCGTCTGCCATTTGGTGGCGCCCAGTCCATAAGCGGCCTGGCGGAACGTGTCCGGCACGGCCTTGATGGCTTCCTGCGCGTTGACGATGATGATCGGCAAGATGAGCAGCGCCATGGTCAACGACGCCGAAAGGATGGTGCGCCCGTTCGAGTCGGTGACGCCGAAAGCCGCGCCGCTGGTCAGGCTCTCCAGCGCCCGGACGAAGACGGCTAGCCCTAACAGGCCGTACACGATGGATGGCACGCCGGACAGGTTGTAGATGTTGGTCTCGATCAGGCGGTTGATCCAGTTCTGATCGGCGTATTCCTGCAGATAGACGGCGGCGCCCACGCCAATGGGAACTGCGAAGAGCATCGTCAGAGTGACCAGCAGCAGCGAGCCGAGCAATGCCGTGCGCACGCCGGCAAATTCCGCCTTGCTGGCCATCGGTGTGGTGATGAACTCCGGTGTGAGCCAGCTGCGAAACATCAGCTTGCCCTGCGGATACTTTTCGGCGACCTCTTTCTCGATAGCGGCACGGTTGAGCAGAGAATCGGTCAGGGAATAGCTGGCTTCGACCCGGCGATTGACGACGCGCTCATAAATCAGGGCCAGAACGTTCTCCCGGGTGCGACTGGCGAATGGCTGGTCGCTCTCTAACCGGTTGAAGGCCCCGCGCGAAATGTTGGCGCGAAGCACTTCGACCAGCTGGTCTTTATCGAGGTCTTCCAGCGGTCGTTCCGCGAGGGTGGCCGGGTCCACCTTGTCCACTACAACCACCAGGCCAAAGGCGCTGGTTACCACGTTATAGAGTAGAGCCGAGAGCGCAATGATGCCGAGGCAAGTGGCGAGCAGAAACAGTGATTGCCAGATCAGGCCGACGCGGTGCCGCGCGGCCATGTGCGCTTGGAGTTCGTTGCCTTCCGGCATGAGGTTGGGTACGGCGCTCATTCGTACACCTCACGGAATCGGCTGACGAGGTAACGGCTGATGAGATTGAGAGCCAGTGTGATGATGAACAACACCAGCGCCAGCGCAAATAGGCTTTCATAGTCGAGCGAGGCGTAGCTCAAGTCGCCGCCGCTGATGCGAACGATGTGGCCGGCGATGGTCTCGGCGGAAGCAAATGGGTTGAGCGTCAAGTTCGGTCCGGCGCCGGCGGCGATGGCTACAATCATCGTCTCGCCAAAGGCGCGTGAGATGCCGATGATGAAGGCGGCTACGATGCCGGAGAAGGCCGCCGGGACGACCACCTGCACGGCGGTCTCCAGCCGGGTCGCGCCCAGGCCGTAGGCGCCTTCGCGCAGCGCGCGCGGCACTGCGCTTAAGGCATCTTCGCTCATCGAGGTGACCAGCGGCATAATCATGATGCCGATGACGATACCGGCAGAGGCGTTGTTGTAAATGTTGACCACATCCGCGCCGAAGATGCTACGCAGGATTGGGGTCATGAAGGTCAGTGCAAAGTAGCCGTACACCACCGTGGGGATGCCGGCCAGCACCTCCAACGTCGGCTTCAGAGTGCCCTTTACTTGCGGCGAAGCATATTCACTCAGGAAGATGGCCGCGCATAGGCCGAGCGGCATTGCCGTTAGAATTGCAATGAGGCTGGTCATCAGCGTCGCGGTCACCAGCGGCCAGACGCCGAACTGCCGAATCTGCGGCTGCCAGCGGAACGTGGTGAAGAACTCGGCGACGCTGACTTCGGGATTGGTGAAGAACAGCAGAGACTCCTGACCGAGCACGATGACAATGCTGATGGTGACGGCAATAGAGATGGCGCCGCAGGCGAACAACAAGGATTGGATAAGGAATTCGCCGATGCGCGGCCGCTTGGTCAGTGACGCAGCTCGGGCTGCCTGCGAGGGAATTACGGGGAGAGTCACAGGCAGCTCTGTAGTCTGTTCCATGTCGTCTTGTGCTCCATTTCTCTCACTTGGAAGACGGTGATCGTCAGGCGGATCGCCGCTGGCCGAAGCGTTCTCTTGGATGTGGGGTCGTGTCAGGCTCATCTTCGCTTCCTCGTTTGCAGAAGGGGCTTCGATTCAAATCTCGCCCGGCATGTCGCCCACACCGAACAGCCGGATGGCTGGCGGAGGTGTGGGAGGGTCACCCTCCCACGCCTCGCGTCGTAAGTACGGAATTACAACCCCAGGCCAAGCGCAGCCAGCCACGCACCGAGGCCGTCGCCCACCTGGTTTAGGCTGGCGGGGAAGTATCCAACATCCTGCACTTCATCGTTCACCCGCGAGAGGTAGAACAAGATGAAGGCCGCCACCTGTGGCTTCTCCTGTAGGATCTTAGGATCGCTGTAAATGAACAGCGGGCGCGCCAGCGGGTACGTGCCGGCGTTCACGCTCGCCACGTCCGGCTTGACGGCACCGGCAGCCAGCTTAGCAGCATCGCCGGCGGCGGCTTCGGCCACCTTGTCCGGGACGATCGGCACGGCCTTGAGCTTGCCGGCTTCGGCGGCGAAGTAGGCATAGCCGAAGTAACCGATGGCGTACTGCGAGCCTTCCACACCCTGCGCTAGCACGTTGTCGTCTTCGCTGTACTGCGTGCCGACCGAGTCAAGGATGGCCTTCTTGCCGGCTTCGACGTTGGGCTTACCGTCCACCTTGTTGGCCGGGGCCATCACCGCTTCGACGAAGTAGTCGAAGGTGCCGGAGTCGGTGCCGGGGCTAAAGCGCTGGATCGGCTCATTGGGCCAGCCGGCGCGCACATCGGCCCAGGTCTTGGCAGTGGAGAAAGCCTTGGCCAACTCGTCCAGCGTCAAGTAATCCACGAACGTGTTGCTTTCTGCGACCACTACGGCCAGAGCGTCGGTGCCCACGCGGAACTCCAGTGGCTGGCGGCCGATGGCGTTGCAGTTTTCTACCTCTTCCTTCTTGATGGCGCGCGAGGCGTTGGAGATGTCGCTCTCACCGGTGGTGCAGAAGCGCTCGAAACCTGCGCCCGTGCCGATGCTGTCCACCGTGATGTTGCCGCTGTAACCTTCCTGTTGGAAGCGCTCGGCCATGCGCTCGGTCAGCGGGAACACGGTCGAGGAGCCGGCGGTGATGATGTCACCGGTCACCGCGGAGCCGTCCACCTCGATTCCGCCGGCGGCCAGCAGGAGACGGCCATAGGCCTTGTTGAGCACATCCTGTGGGGCAGGGAAGTAGCCGACGTCGGTGATCTCGGCGGACACGTTCTTCAGGTAGAAGTAGATGAAGGCACCAACCTGCGGCTTCTCCCGGATGATCTTAGGATCGCTGTAGATGAACAGCGGCCGGGCCAGGGGATACGTTGTCTTGTTGACCGACTCTTCGCTCGGCTCTACTGCATCTTCCGGCTTGTCGGTCTTCGAGATCGGCACGGCCTTGAGCTTGCCGGCTTCGGCGGCGAAGTAAGCATAGCCGAAGTAACCGATGGCGTACTGCGAGCCTTCCACACCCTGC
>JANWXR010000154.1 GCA_025057205.1 Anaerolineales bacterium
ACTGGCCGGAACAGACCTGCGCCCCACCTTACGCATAGATGCGGAGACGCCCCTTTCCGAGGTGACCGGCGAGTTGGCGCGCGCCCTGCAGGACTTCGAGCCGTGCGGCTACGGCAACCCGACGCCGGTGCTGGTGACGCGCGGCCTGAAGGTGACATCTGCACGCCCGGTCGGCGCGGAAAATCAACACCTCAAGCTCACCCTCACCGATGGACGCCTGACCTGCGACGCCATCGCCTTTCAGCAGGGCTATTGGTACGACCACCTTCCGACCTTCGTAGATGTCGCCTATTCGCTGGAGATCAATGAGTGGAACGGCGAGCAGCGCCTACAACTGAACGTGAAGGATTTGCGCCCCAGCGCCTAGCAATAGGGCGAGTTACTCACGGCGCGCAGGTGCA
The DNA here is from genome assembly GCA_025057205.1 of Anaerolineales bacterium. GTDB lineage: Bacteria > Chloroflexota > Anaerolineae > Anaerolineales > UBA6663 > JANWXR01. The sequence continues at coordinate 402 of JANWXR010000154.1, forward strand.
AACAAGGGGAACACGAATGAATACGAATAGGTGCGAATGGGCGCGAATGTCGGGAACACGAATGAACACGAATAGGTGCGAATGGGCACGAATGTCGGGAACACGAATGAGCACGAATAAAGGCGAATGAACACGAATTGGGAGTGAACACGAATGTTACGAATGGACACGACTGGGTGCGGGCCGAACACGAATGAACACGAATGGTTGCGAATGGGCACGAATTGAGAAGAAGCTTGGGATGTAGGCGGTGCTTGGTTCGGTTTCCTTGCGTTTCCCGATCGTCCTTGATTTCCCGACGGTCACGGCACAGGGTCATAACCGCCCGGGTTGAGTGGGTGGCAGCGCATCACGCGCCAGAAGGCCAGCCAGCCGCCCTTGAGCGCGCCGTACTTTTGAATGGCCTCGAAGCCATAGCGCGAGCAGGTCGGATAGAAGCGGCAGGTGTTGATGGGCAAGGCGCGCGAGAGCGTCAGCTGGTAGAGGCGGATGAGGGCCAGGAGCAGGGTGCGCGGAAGCTGCGACGGGCGAAAGTCCGGCTTCCACTCCGGCAGCGGGCCGGGGGCCGGCCGGCCGACGAGCGGATGGGTGTGTTCCAACGTGTGCTCTTCCGCAGGGGCCGAGTCCAGCGCGTTATTGGTCGGGAGAGTTGAGGACATGGGCTTGCTTGAGGAGCTGGGCCAGCGCGGCGCGCACTTCCGGCATTTTCCGCTCGACGATCGGTGCGCGCGCGATGCAGAGCAGGTCCCATTCGGGCGCGACGTCGGCGGCCAGTGAGCGGAACGCTTCGCGCAACAGACGCTTGGCGCGGTTGCGCTTGACCGCCGTTCCCACCGACCGGCCGGCGGCAAAGCCGACGCGGGCCTGCGCCTGGGCCTGTGGACTGCGCGCTGCTACGAGAACGACGAGCGGGTGGGCGTAGGATCGTCCATCGCGCCGCACCCGCTCGAAGTCGGTTGCGCTTCGCAGTCGGAGCATGGCCCCGGCCCGGCGCCGCGTGTCAGCGTGCGCTCTCGCGCGTTGCCGGCGCCTTGTGACTCTTCCAGTTGAACTTCTTGACGTGATTGTTCATGCTGGGTGTCAGCCGCCAGCGCCCGCGCAACCGGCGTGCCTTGAGCACCCGGCGGCCGCCTTTCGTCGCCATGCGCGCGCGGAAGCCGTGCACACGCACGCGCCGGCGAATCTTCGGCTGGTACGTTCGTTTAGGCATCTCGCAATCATCCTTGAAATCAGATAAACAGGAGCGACCGTTTCACATAGGAAACGTCGCCCCTGACCATGGGCAGAGCGCCAGGATTATAGCCAACGGTGAGGGAAGTGTCAAAGAAGATGGGGATCGGGGATCGTGGGGTCACGTATTGGGGTATCACGTGTCAAGTGTCGGGTGGCACGTGTTGCGCATTGCGCGTCGGGGAGCATGAGGCTTCTGCTCGGATGGATGTGCGATAGCCGGATCCGACGCCGGCTGCGCTTACCTTCCCCAGCGCGGCTGATGGTCGGCGCGGGTTTTGAGGGAGGCGCGTCAGGCCGTTGCCATCGGGGCGGATGGCGTACAGCTCGTTGTTACCGTCGCGAAAGGAAGCGAAGGCGATCCACTGCCCGTTCGGCGAGAAGCCCGGCCCGACGTCGTCGCTCTCAGTAGTGAGCCGACGCAGCTCGCTGCCGTCCACATTGATCAGGAAGATGTGGCGCGGGTTGAACGCACCCTGATAGAACGCCAGCGCCTGACTGTCCGCCGAGAAGGCGTTGCGTCGCGGCGGCCGCGCTCGGGAACAGCGCCGAGCTGGTCAAACTGTTCATCACCGGAGGACCTTCTTGTGTACGAGCCGTTGGCCGATGCATTCGCCGACGGGCAGGCCGAACTCCTCTTTGATCATGCGGTTTGCCAGAAAACAGAAGCCCTGCGTGGGCAGGTTCATCGTGGTGGTGTCCACCAGAATAGAGCAGTGCTGTACGCCGGCTTCCTTGAGAAGCGTGCCCCGGCGCGCCGTGCCTCCTTCGTCCGCGTGTCAATCCGGAACATGAGCGTATCGTTGACCGACAGGAACCACTCGCCATAAGCCTTGATTTTGTTGGGCGTCGGCGCGATCAGGCCGATGACCGTCGGGATGCCGGTTTCGTGTGGGACATCTCTTTGACGAGCTTCACCTTATCGAGCGCATGCCATCTTATCCCAGCGCGGTGGCTTGTGGTTCTCGACGATTTTGTGTCCGGTCTGGAGATAGGAGATGATATGCGGATTGGGCAGCGGCGCTTCCTGGTCGAGCTGCGTCACGTGGCGCTCGGCGCGTCGGATGATGGCCCGCGCCCCGTGCAGCATTGCGCCGACGGTGCTGTCGTCCGGCACGACAAACGCGCCAACCGGCGGGTAAGCCGATGTGTACTCGTAGCAGGCCCGCTCCAGCGCCTCTAGCTGGTCGGGCGTGATGCGCGATTCGGGGCGCCGGTCGTCGGAGAGCGCCGCCAGCTCCGACATCATCCAGCGCAGGTTTGGCCAGACCCGTTAGTGTCGTTCTGTTACTTGCAGGCTTGTCCGGGATGGCTAAAACCGCCTCAGCGTTGTATGGAATTCCGTTTTGGTTTCACCGGGAGGATCAGTCCCGTGGCGAAGATCACCGGCGAGCACACAGGTTCAAACGTCTCCTGTGCATACACCGGCAAGGATGCGGCGTGCCCTGGTGGTCTGCGGTTTCCTTTTCGGGGACGTAGTTCGGGACACTTTGATCCGTGAGGTCACCGCTTGGGAAGCGTGGCGCAACCATGCCTGCGCCAAGGTGGTGTGGCAGTTCACCACCGCCGATGCCCAGATCAAGCTCAGGAGTCTGTATCCAGTTATGAAAGAGTAGCATCCAACCTAACGAGGCACTAGTGCCTCGTTAGGTTGGATTTTGATGTTTTGCAACGCCGAGCATTTTGCCGGCGAAACTCAATTACGAGTGCATACAAACCGACTGTGGCGAATCTACCAAAACTGCAACATCCTTACCTAACAAGGCACTAGGGCTTGCTCAGCAGCGGCAGATACATCCAGTACGGGTAGTATTGCGCCGGAGCCGTTGCATAGGGCGACTCGGCCCAGGCGGCGACCGCCTTGACCCGATACTGATAGATGCCGTCCAACATCATGTTGAAGGCATCTATGTAGGCAGTGGCGTTGGCGGGCAGAGCTGCGATCACCTCATAGCTCGCAACGCCCGGTGCGCGGCGCTCCACCACATAGCTGCTCTCGCCATTAGCGTTGTCCTTCCAGGTAAGCTGTATGTTCCCTGGGTGCGTGCGAGCTTGAAAGTCCGTCGGCGCGGGCAAGGTGGTGGGCAGAGTCGTGGCATTCACCGGTCCGGCCAGACCGGAGTCGCCCGTTGCGTTGCTGGCGCGCACTTTGTAGAAGTAGGTTGTGCCTGGAGCCAGGTCCCGATCCTTAAAGCTGGTCGCACCTGCGCCCACGGAACCGACCACAGCATAGGCCCCATCGACCCTGTCGCTGCGTAGGACCTCGAAGCCCAAGAGCTGGTTGGCGTCGCCGGCGTAGCTCCATCGCACCTCGATGGATTCGGATGACCGTGGCACGGCCTGCAAATTGCTTGGCACGACGGGCAACGGCGGCAGGGCTTCCACCGGCTCCGAGAAGGCATAGTCAGAGGAGAACACTGCGTCGCCTGTCTGAGCAGCCTCGACGCTTGCACTCATCTCGGCGGCCATGGCGCCCTCACCCTCGGTAACCACGATCCCCATGTCCGCCTCGATCGTCGTGACGCCCTCGCCCAACTCGGCAGGTATGACACCCTTGCCCGACTCGGCAGCTACGGCGCCGGCGCCGCTGAGGCCGTCAGCCTCGCTGCCCAGCGCCTGCACGCGGAAGACGAAGGGCTGGCCGGCCGGCAGTTGGGTCGCGGTGAACGACGTGGCGTTGGCCGGGGCGGTGCCGATCCAGGTGCACACGCCATCGGCGCAACGTTCGATCCGGAACCCGGTTTCGCCGACGCTGTTGTCACGCCAG
>JANWXR010000155.1 GCA_025057205.1 Anaerolineales bacterium
ACCCTCTCACCGTGGATAACGCTAGCCCTAGTTGGGCTGGTATTTGGCATCGCCCGGCTGGCGCGTATCCCGTTTGCCTATCTGGCGCGAGGCCTGCTTCCCATTCTGCCGTTTCTGTTCATCATCTTCGTCCTGCAAATCATCTTTCGCGGACTGGGTGACGTGCAAGGTCGGGTCATCTTCGAGTGGTGGTTCCTGCGCATCACCGAAAACAGTTGGCCGCTCGTTGTGGTCGGCACTCTGCGCGTCATCGCCTTCATCTCCCTGGCCAGCCTATTGACTCTGACCACAACGACGACGCACCTGACGCATGGCATCGAGAGCCTGCTCAGCCCGCTGCGCCTGATCGGTTTTCCCGCACACGAGATTGCGTTGGTGTTCGCTATTGCGTTCCGTTTCGTACCGACTTTAATCGAAGAGCTGGATCGCGTTGCACGGGCGCAGGCCAGCCGATTAGGCAATACCGGGGCAACGACGCGCTGGCGGCTCGACAAGACGGTGCGCGCCCGATTGCCGCTGATTGTGCCGCTCTTTCTCAGCGCCTTGCGGCGCGGCGAAGAACTTATTCTGGCGATGGAAGCGCGCTGCTATGTGAGCGGCACCGGGCGCACAAGGTTGTGGCGCTTTACACCCACGACTGTAGATTACGCTGTTGTGATTGTAGCGTTTGCCCTGGTGGCGGCGGTCTGGTGGCTGGGTTCACGCGTGGGCTGAAGCCCGCGTGACGCATTATCCGTTTCCACTCACTCAAGGAGACCTCATCATGCAACTCTCAACTCGGACCATCGTGATTGCGGGGGTGTTGATTGCCGTGGCGCTGGTGCTGGCATTCACGGGCCTGGGGTATTTTCCCGTGCCCAACGTCACTGACTCCGCCACCATCATGCACGTACCTTCGATCGTCGGCGGCGTGCTGGAGGGGCCGGTGGTCGGTCTGATCATCGGCATCGTCTTTGCCATTGACGCCTACATCCGCTTCGGCGGTCTGTTCGCCGGCGCGCCAGCCTACCTGCCCTTTCTTATTCTGTTGGCGCCACGCCTGTTCATCGGCATCGTGGCGGCGCTGGTCTATCGCGCGCTCAAGTCCACGAATGAAATCCTGGCGCTCATCATCGCCGCTGCCGCCGGCACGCTCACCAACACCGTGCTGGTGCTCGGCCTGGCAGTCCTGTTCTGGAGTCAAATCCCGTTCTTCGCTTCCATCCCAGGCCTGACGCCGGCGATCTTCGTCACCAGCGCAATTCCTCAGGCCATCTTCGAGATGATTCTGGCCATCATCGTCACCGTCGCCGTCGTGGCGGCGTGGAAGCGCCTAGAGACACGCCGCGGCTCGTCCGTCTGACGCTGCCCGGTCGCCCTCGAGCCGGTGGGCGCGCTCGCGCTCACCGGCCCCTTTTTCTATTTCCCGTAGTTTCCCTCCTTTCCCCTCTGTCCCTCCTTTCCCACTCCCCTCCCGGCACGCCCCTTGCACCGCCGTTGAGTTGCGCGCCGTATGTGAGTGCTATACAATCGCGCGCAGTTCAGAAATCGTTAGGAGAAGCGCATGACGACCTCCAACCCGTCCGGCCTCGCCGGCAGCCAAAGCCGCCAACCCTGGTTGCTGGCGGCCATCGTGGGCGTGATTGCTTTCCTGGCCGGCTGGATGCTCATGGGCTGGGTGATCTGGCCGGTGGAATGGGTGGATGCCGACGTGGCCTACCTGCGCCGTGACCTGCAGGAAGACTATGTGAAACTGGTGGCCGCCCAGTACGCCGCCGACCTCAACACCGAAGCCGCTGCGCGCCGCATTGCCGGCCTCGGGCCGAAGTGGCGCGAGATCCTCGACGACGTCGCGATCAAGGCGCAAGGCCCCGACCAAGTGCGCGTGCAACAGCTCAAGCAGGTGATGGATTTACTGGCGGCGAACAATCAGATGCCGCCCATCGCGCGCGGGCCGGGCAGCGCGAACCCGCTGAGGAACCTGCTCCTGCCGCTGGTGGGCTGTCTGCTGGTGTTAGGGTTGGTCCTTGGCGGAGGGATTTTCTACCTGCGCAGCCGGGGCGCAGGCGCCGGCCGGCCGGCTGCGCCGGCGCGGCCCACCGGCGCCATGCCCGAATTCGTCCAGCCCACCCTGGCGCCCGAAACAGCCGCGGGCGCGCCGGCTGCGGCTATCGCTCGCTTCATGACCACCTACACGCTCGGCGATGACGCCTACGATGACTCCTTCAGCATTGACGGCCCCGACGGCAACTTCCTCGGCGAATGTGGCATGGGCATCTCCGAGACCATCGGCGTCGGCGACCCGAAGAAGGTCACGGCCTTCGAGGTCTGGCTGTTCGACAAGAACGACATCCGCACGGTGACCAAGGTCATCATGAGCGAGCACGCCTTCCGCGATGAGGCGCTCAAGAGCCGGCTGGCGGCCAAGGGCGAACCGGTGCAGGCCGCGCCCGGCGACGTCATCACCCTGGAGACGGCCACGCTCAAGGTGACGGCCCGTGTGGTGGATATGGCCTACGGCGGCGGCGCGCTCCCGCCCTCCAGCTTCTTCGAGCGCATGACAATCGAACTGCAGGCCTTCCGCAAGACCGCGCCGGCGGCGGCCTAACTCCGGCGACAGGAACAAGAACGACCCGGCAAGGAGCCGGGTCGTTCGCTTTCTCTCGCCTATGGCGGGGCCTGTCGCCGCAGTCACTCGATCTTCAAGATTCGAAAGCGCACGATGCCGCCCGGGGTTTCGAACTCGGCCGTCTCGCCGACACGCTTGCCCAGCAGCGCGCGGCCTAGCGGGGACTCGTTCGAGATGCGGCCCGCGCGCGGGTCAGCCTCTTTGGCGCCCACCAGCACGAAGGTCTCGGGGTCCTGCCCGCTCTCCTGCACGGTGACGCGGCTGCCTATGCTCACCGCGCCCGCCGGCGCAGCGCCGTCGCCGATGATGGTGGCGCGGCTAAGCAGCTGCGTCAGCTCCTGGATGCGGCCCTCAAGAAAGGCCTGATCCTCCTTGGCCATGATGTAATCGGCGTTTTCGGAGAGGTCGCCCATCTTGATGGCTTCGCGCAGGCGTCGAGCGATCTCGGGGCGTTTTACTTCGATGAGTTCCTGCAGCTCGGCACGCAGCCGGGCGGCGCCTTCGGTAGTCAGGAAACTTTCAGACACGGCAGACCTCACAACACGGGATTGGTGGTCAGCAGTATACCCGCATCTCACGGAAGTGTGTACGGGTCGAACAGTTTGTAGTGTTCGTCGAGGGCGAAGCGGTCGGTCATGCCGGCCAGGTAGTCGCAGACGGCACGGTGCAGGTCGCCCATCTCCTCGGCGCGCCGGCGGGTCTCCCTCGGCAGCATCTCGGGCTTGCGGATGTAGGCGGCGAACAGGTCGCTGAGCACGCGCTCGGCTTTGGCTTCCATGCGCGCCACACGATAGTGGCGGTAAAGGTTCTCGTACAGAAACTGCTTCAGCTGACGGTTGCGCGCCGCCATCGCTTCGCCCCAGCCGATGACGTTATGCGGGAGCCGTTGCAGTTCCTCCACCGAGCGCACACCGGCGGCCTCGATCCGCGCGTGCGTGGCCTGCACCAAATCTTCCACCTCGGTCCCGATAAGCCGGCGGATGAGGCGGTGCCGGGTGAGCTGGTCGAGCGTCTCGCCGCGCCAGCCGATGCTGTCGCACACCAGCTCCCACAGCTCCAGCCCGCTCAGGTCGCCGGGCACGATGATGCCGGAGCGCAGCCCGTCGTCGAGGTCATGAGCAATGTAGGCCAGCTCATCGGCGGCGTTGGCGATTTGGGCCTCGAGGTGGCCACGCTTCTCCGGGTCGTACGCGCCGGCGTCGGCCACGTCGTACTCGGTCTCGTGCTTGACGATGCCTTCGCGCACCTCCCAGGTCAGGTTGAGGCCCGGCCAGTTGGGATAACGCCGTTCGAGCTTGGTGACGATGCGCAGCGACTGTTTATTGTGGTCGAAGCCGCCGTGGTCGGCCATCAGCCGGTTGAGCGTCACCTCGCCGGCGTGGCCGAAGGGCGAGTGGCCGAGGTCGTGCGCCAGGCAGATGGCCTCCACCAAATCTTCGTTGGCGCCGAGCGCGCGGGCCACCGTCCGCCCAATCTGCGCGACCTCCAACGTGTGGGTCAGCCGCGTCCGGTAATAATCGCCTTCGTAATTGATGAAGACCTGGGTCTTGTACTCCAGGCGACGGAAGGCGGTCGTGTGGAGAATACGGTCGCGGTCACGCTGAAAGGCGGTGCGGTCGTTCGGCTCGGGGTCCGGCTGGTAGGCGCGCCCGCGCGAGTCGCGGCTCTTGAAGCCATAAGGGGCCAGCATCTGCGCCTCGCGCGCTTCCAGCAACTCGCGGGTGAAAATCACGCACCGGAGAATAT
>JANWXR010000156.1 GCA_025057205.1 Anaerolineales bacterium
ATTATCCGGGTCGGTGATTTCGATGGCGACGTGTCGCCGCTGCTCCATGTTCCTGTCCTTCAGTCGCCCGCGAGCGGAGTTGATGATGATGTGCTTGCCGTCGTAATCCACATAGACGCTGGTGACGTGCGGCGTGCCGTCGGGCATCAGGGTGGCCAGATGGCCGAACGTCTTCTTCTCGAACAGATAGAGGAACTCGTCGGGGATGGGGCCGGACTGGGGCTGCGCCTTGCGCCAGGCCTCGTAGCGCGCGGCGAAGTCCGGGTCGGCTTGGCGGATGCGCGCCAGGCTAACGCGCTGGCTGCGCGTCATCAGCCGGAAGGTGAAGGGCAGCGGGTCAAGGTGCAGATAGTCCTGCACGTTCTCAAGCCACGTCAGGCTGCGCAGCGCAGCAGTCTGGAAGCGCTCAACCGCCGGCTTGCGGACGCGCTGATATTCGGGCAAGGCATGCTCCGGCGAGCCACAGCGCGCGAAGCAATCGGCCAGCGCAATGGAGTCCTCCATTGCCAGCTTGGTGCCCGAGCCGATGGAGAAGTGGGCGGTGTGCAGCGCGTCGCCCAGCAGCGTGACGTACGGGCCGTTAGACACGCGGTGATACCAGCGCCGGTTCTTGATGAGCGGGAAGTTGAGCCAGCGCAGGAAGTTGTTGTGCAGCAGCGGATGCCCACCCAGCTCGGCTTTGAACACGTCGGCAAGATAGGCGACGGTCTCGTCGGCGCCCATCGTCTCGAAGCCGGCGCGCAGCCACGTCTCCGGCGGGCATTCGACGACGAAGGTGCTGTGCGTCTCGCTAAAGCGGTAGGCGTGGCCGATGAACAGCCCGGCCTCGGCCTGGCGGAAGATCATCGTCAGCCCGTCAAAGGGCTGCTCGGTGCCGAGCCAGACGTACTTGTTCTGCCGAATCTCGACCGACGGCAGGAAGAAGGCTTCGTACGTTTTGCGCACCAGGCTGTTCGCGCCGTCGGCCCCGACGAGCAGGTCGCAGTCGAGCCAGTCGGCGACGTTGGTGACGTTGGTGTGGAACTTCAGCGTCACGCCCAGTTCGCGACAGCGCGCATGCAGGATTTGCAGCCACTTCAGCCGTGCCACCCCCATGATCGGGTTGCCACCTACTTTTTCCACCTGGCCTTTGTGATGGACAACGACGTAGTTGCGCATCTGCCCAGCGCGGATGAACTGCTCGTAGGTCTCACGATCGTACGTGGCGAAGTTATTGAGGGTGGTCTCAGAGAAGACGATACCCCAGCCGAAGGTGTCGTTCGGGCCGTCGCGCTCAACGACGGTGATCTCGTGCGCAAGGTCTTGCTTCTTCATCAGCACGGCGAAGTAGAGCGCCGCCGGCCCCCCACCGATCAGGTTGATTTTCATGGCCATAGTTGCTGAACTTTCGTCAGACCGTTCAGAGCCAGCTTGCCGGCCATTTCTCGGCGTAGAGCGGCCCGACCCGACAGACCAAACCGCGGACTACAAGACGAGCATGGCCTGATTGTAGCGTTTATCCATAAATTTGACCTGGCCGGAAACCCGTCAGGTCTCGCTCGATAAACACCTCCGCCAGGCCTAGATAGACGGCCTCGTCACCGCGTCCCGCCCAATCCACCGGTAACATCGATGACTCCACTGAAAAAACTATGAACTCACCGCGAAGCCGCGAAGAGCGCCAAGGATTCGCTTTTTGTTTTTCTTAGCGTCCTTGGCGTCTTCGCGGTTCAAATGGACTTTTTTCAGTACTGGACTTTGGCAAATGGAACTTTTGGTGCCAGATATGGCGGCTTGCTGCTTTGCCTGACCGCCATATCTTGTGTCCGAGCCGGGATTTGCCAGACTCCAGTTTCAGTAGAACCACCGATCATCTCGCGTAACACTTCCATACAGGGTCTGCAAGTGGCGCAGGCCACCGGCGCGCGAATTGGTCGGCCGTACAGGGTGGCGATATTGGCCAAGGCGCTGGCCGCCGTCCACGAGAGTGGCGAACACGATTACAAAGCCGAGTTGTCTCGGATCGAGGGTGAGCATTTGCTGATGCGTTTACTTACTCCGGATATCCGTCAAGCCGTGGCTGACGGCGTAAAGCTCACTTCCCGACGGTTGAGGCCGATCCGTCCGCGGAGAACCTGTGATGGGCAGCCTGCTTCTGGAGCCACTCCATCCAGGCCTCCACGCCCTCGCCGGTGCGACAGGAGAGCGGGAAGAAGCTCAGGCCGGGGTTGAGAATCTCCACGCCGCGCCGGAAGTAATCGAGGTCGAAGTCCACGTAGGGCAGCAGGTCTATCTTGTTGAGGATGAGCGCATCCAGCCCGCGATAGATGCCGGGGTACTTGTAAGGCTTGTCCGCGCCCTCCGGCACGCTGGCCACCAGGACGTTCAAGTGCGTGCCGAGCGCGAAGGCCGCCGGGCAAATCAGGTTCCCGACGTTCTCCACAATCAGCAAATCCAGGCCGTCCAACGTCAGCGCGTTGAAGGCGTTCGCCACCATCACCGCGTCGAGGTGACACTCGCCGCCGGTGTTCACCTGCACGGCGGCGGCGCCGGCGGCGCTGACCTTGTCGGCGTCAATGGTCACGGGCGCGGTGTCGCCCTCAATCACGGCAATCTTCAGCTGCGGCGAGAGCGCCTGGATGGTGCGGACGATGAGGCTGGTCTTTCCTGCGCCGGGCGAGGCCAGCAAGTTGATGCCGAGCACGCGGGCAGCGTCCAACCGGGCACGGTTCTGCTCGGCAAGACGGTCATTGGCGCTGAGGATTTTCTCAACAACGGGGATGCGCTGAGTAGTCATGGCGGCTCTCCTGCCGGCGCGGCGACCGGCTCTATATCAATAGCTTCGACACGAAACTCGTCGCCGGCGACGACCTGCACGCGCAAACCGCCGCAGGCCGGACAGGCCAGGTCTTCGCCGTTGGGGGAATAGCGGTGGTTGCAATCCCAGCAGCGCAGCTCGGCGGGGACGCGGCGGAAGTGCAGGCGCGCGCCCTGCGCCGCGGTGTTTTCGCTGATGGCATCCCAGTAGAACTGCACCGAGTCATCCACGATGGACGAGAGCTGGCCGATGACGAGGTACACGTCCGTGATGCGCACCGCGCCCGCCGGCGCGGCATGGCGCAGGGCAATTTCGAGGACGCTCTGAGTCACAGCCAGTTCGTGCATTCGGGGTCCGCAGCGCCCTAACGGGCGGTCTGGGGGCAAGGATACCTGAGTTTTTTCGGAGCGGGGCAGTGTCAATTGTCACCATTCAGCGTTCAGTGCGGCCAGCACTCCGGGGTCGCGCCACAGGACCGCATCCAGTTGAACGGCCACCGCGCCGGCTTCCCGCAAGGCGCGCGCATCGTCCGGGGTAAAGACCCCGCCCGCGCCGATGACGAGCGTCTCCGGCAACAACGCGCACACCGCGCGCACTTCCTCCAGCGCCGCCGGCAGACAGTCGCGGCCATAGTAGCGGCCCGTCACTGCGCCCACCGTCCGGCGCGGCGGCGCGCTCACCGTCAATGCATCGGCTCCGGCGCGAACTGCAGCCTCGGCCAGCTCCAGGCCCCGGCCCGCCGGCAGGCGCGCCATCAGCGGCACACCCTGCGCCGCGCGCACCAGCAACTCCAGCTCGCCGGCCGTCACATCGTCGCGAAAGCCTAATTCGACGCCGCTCACACGCTCCTCACGCTCGATCCAGTCCACGCTCCTTCGCACCTCGCCCGGCGTGGTTGCGGCCAGATGCACGATGACGGGCACGCCCAGCCGGAGCAGGTCGCGCTCCCACTCGCGCGGGAAGCGGCGCAGCGCGACGCGCAGGCCGGGGTTCGGCAGGCCGGTGTGAATCAGCACGCCATCGGGCAGCGCGACCGCGTTCGGCGGCGCAGCAGGCGTGCGCGCGTGCAGCGTAATCGGGTTGGTGATGAACGCGCCTAACCGCGAAAAGTCCAGCAGGCCGCGATACTCGCCGGCAAAGCCGAGCACGCCGGCGGCATTAAGCAGCGGCCCGCGCAGCGTCAGGCCGCGCTTGTGTTGAGGGGCGAGTTCGATCACGCCGAGCCGATAGACCTGACAGAGCGCTGCCTATCAGGTCTTGCCACGCCGCTGGCTACATGAGCGCGACTGCGCGCTTCACCAACTGTAACGCCAGGCCCCACGGGTCGCGCAGGAAGACGAGCGTGTCGCCTGCGGCGTTAGTCGTCGGCTCGTCGAACGGGGTGCAGCCGGCGGCCAGCAAGCGCGCGCGCTCGGCGGCGATGTCATCCACGACGAAAGCGATGTGATGGCGCACGGGGTGAAGCGCGGCGTAATCGGGCACGGGGTCGGCGGGGTTGTGATAGAACTCAATCATCGGCTGGCCGAGCGCGGAGGCAA